>JAHDGO010000208.1 GCA_020627605.1 Yoonia sp. | reverse complement strand
GATCGGACCTGACCGTGCTTTCCTGCCGCCGCCATCCTGTCCCGGATGTGCGGCGGCTTATGCGCTGGCCTGATGGCTGGCGAGGGCATCCAGCGTGGCATCAAACGCGAGCATGATCGAGGCATGGCGGTTTTTGTAATCCTTCGCGGGCTGCAGCACCTCAAGGTCACCACACGGGGCCGCAGGCACAGGGCCATCGGATTTCAGCATGGCATAGAGCGCGTCGCGCCCATCCTGCACCTGATCCACCGTCAGACCAACGATATTGGCGCCTACAATGGCCGCAGCCGCCTGACCCAGCGCACAGGCCTTCACATCCTGACCGTAGCCGGTGATCACATCATCCTGCAGGTCCACGTCAACCGTCACGGTCGAGCCACACAGCGGCGCGCGTTTCTTTGCCGTCGCGGTCGGATGATCAAGCCGCGTGGTCCGGGGCATGTCCGCCGCAAGCGCCAGAATGCGCCCGGAGTACAGTTTGATCAGATCGGTTTCTGCTGACATCGCGTTGCCCTTTGTCGCCGCCACACTTAGATAGTCGTGACCCGCCGACTTGCAAAGGTTTTTGACATGGCATTCGACCCGACAACACTGCAATTTGATGCCGCTGGTCTGATCCCCGCGATTGCGCAGGACGCTGCCTCTGGCGAGGTTCTGATGATGGCGTGGATGAATGCAGAGGCGGTGCAGCGCACGTTGGATACGGGGCAGGTCACTTATTGGTCACGCTCACGCCAGGAATTCTGGGTCAAGGGCGCGACCAGTGGGAATACGCAGGCACTTGTCGAATTTCATCTTGATTGCGACCGTGATTGCCTGCTGCTGACGGTGAAACAGGACGGTCCGGCCTGCCATACCGGTCGGCGCACCTGTTTCTTTACCGCCGTGCAGGATGGCAAAGAGGTTGAGACAGCAACGCCTATGGCGCAAGACTAATCTGCCAGACCGATCATTCGCTTGATGTCGTCAGGCGTCGCACCATCGGCGCGATAGGTCGACAAGGCCCTTGATTTGTTGATCTTGGCAAGCCGTTTGCCGTCGGTATCGGTAATCAGCTCATGGTGGTGATAGACTGGCGTTGGCAATCCCAGCAGCGCCTGCAGCAGGACGTGCAGTGGCGTCATCGCCTGCAGGTCCTTGCCGCGCACGACATGTGTGATGTTTTGCAACCCATCGTCATGGACGCAGGCCAGATGATAGGCAGGATCGCTCGTATTGATGCGGCGCAGCACCGGGTCACCGGTGGTTTCTGACAGCATTGCAGGGTCAAAGCTGACGCTGCCACGGTCAACGCCGGTTTCTGTGTAGGCCAATGATCCGCCCACCTGCGCGATGGCCTTGCGCAGGTTCAGCCGGAGTGCATCCTCCGGCACCGCGTCGGCCATGGGGCGGTCACGACAGGTGCCGGGGTAGATCATCCCGTCGACACCCGGTTTGCCACCCGCATCGGTGATCTGCCGCCTGCTGCAACGGCAGGGGTATAGCAGTCCGCGCTGCGCCAGGCCCTGCAGGGCGCTGGTGTAGGCGGGATAATGTTCTGACTGGCGGCGCACGGGCCGGGGCCATGTCAGCCCCAGCCAGGCAAGATCAGCGCAAATCCCGGCCTCATGCTCTGCCCTGACGCGGGTGCTGTCTGTGTCCTCAATCCGGAGCAACGCCGTACCACCCATTGAGGCCGCAACCCGCCAGACGGTCAGCGCCGAAAAGGCATGTCCAAGGTGCAGTGGGCCGGTCGGCGATGGTGCAAAGCGCGTGATCACCTGCGGCGCAACACAATCACGTCGGCCCCCATATCGACATCAGTCAGATGTGGTCCATGCTCGCGAAAGATCACCTCGGCATGGCCTGCGCCAACCTCTACTGCCAATGCATTGGCATAGCTGTCGTCAGCGATCGTCGGATCATTGAACGACAGCGCCAGAATCTGACCGGGGTTCAGCTTGGCCACGACAGGAGCCAGTGTCTCTGGCGGGGCGGCACCCAGACTGATCACGCCGACCGCGACAATGACGTCATAGGCGCCTTTGCCAAAACTCAGCTCTCCGGGTGCGGCGTGCCACAGCTTGCGGTAGATCCCCAATTCCTCGGCTTTTGACAGCATTTGCGGCGTCACGTCAGTGCCATCAATCGTCTGAAAGCCAGCCTTGGTCAGTGCCATACCACCTATGCCTGTCCCGCAGCCGAAATCAAGGATCGTGGCGTCTGGCCTGGCAAAGGCGGCGACCGCTGCCGCAAGCCTGTCCGGGGTCATATACCCCCGTGCCGCAACATCAGCGTCATAGGTGTCTGCCCAATCTGCATAGACCGCGATGGTTTCCTCAACCGGTCGTGGCGTCCAAAGTGCGGGTCGCAGGACGTCTTTCTTCTTGCTCATGCATCTAGCTTAATCGGCGGAATTATGCGGCGTCCAGCGCCATCTGTCCCAGCCACGCCTGCCAATCGGCCTTAGCGCGATCTGTGTAGCCCTTGTAGCGTTCCTTGCGACCGCGCCGCCCGGTTTTGACACCGTCCAATGGCGGAAACAGTCCAAAGTTCACGTTCATCGGCTGAAATGTTTTGGCGTCAGCGCCGCCAGTAATGTGCCTGACAAGCGCCCCCATGGCCGTGGTCTGCGGAACGGGGGCCAAGTCCTGCCCTGTCAGTTCGGCCACGGCCATCCGCCCGGCCAACAGGCCCATGGCGGCACTTTCGACATAGCCTTCGACGCCGGTGATTTGACCAGCAAAGCGGATATGCGGGCGGCTGCGCAACCGCATCTGGTCGTCCAGCAGCGTTGGCGCATTCAGGAAGGTGTTGCGATGTATCCCGCCGAGGCGCGCAAATTCGGCTTCCTCAAGACCGGGAATCATTTTGAAAACAGCCTTTTGCGCCCCATATTTCATCTTCGTTTGAAAGCCGACGATATTGAACAACGTGCCAAGCGCGTTGTCGCGCCGCAATTGCACCACGGCATAGGGCTTGTTCTGCGGATCATGGGCATTGGTCAGGCCGACAGGTTTCATTGGACCAAAGCGCAAGGTTTCGCGCCCACGCTCTGCCATAACCTCAATCGGCAAACAGCCATCGAAATAGCCTGCGGTTTCACCTTCCTTGAAGGCGGTCTTCTCTGCCGCCAGCAGGGCGTCAATGAACGCCTCATACTGGTCCTTGGTCATCGGACAGTTCAGATAGGCGGTCTGCTCCTCCACAGTCTCGCCTTTGTCGTAGCGGGACTGCATCCAAGCGACGTCCATATTGACGCTGTCAAAATAGACAATCGGTGCGATGGCGTCGAAAAATGCCAGCGCCTCTGCCCCGGTTTCGGCCTGTATTGCCTCTGCAAGTTTGCCAGATGTCAGGGGTCCCGTTGCAATGATCCAGTGCCCGGATGTCGGCAGCTCTGATATTTCTTCGTAGCTGACCGTTATATTGGGATGCGCCTTCAGTGCAGCCGTCACGCTTTCGGCGAAGGGATCGCGATCCACGGCGAGCGCACCACCGGCGGGCAGCCGGTGACGATAGGCCGTTTGCATGATCAAGCCATCAGCCTGCATCATTTCCCAGTGCAGCAGGCCAACGGCATTCTGTTCATGGTCGTCAGAGCGGAAAGAGTTGGAACAAACCATCTCTCCCAGATTGCCGGTGCGGTGGGCAAAGGTTTCGACCGTTGGCCGCATTTCATGGATCACGACCTGCAGACCAGCGTTCGCCGCCTGCCATGCGGCCTCTGATCCGGCCATGCCGCCGCCAACGATATGCAATGTCTGTGTCATGGTGCCGATGTAGTTGGCGACAGAGCAAAAGAAAAGGCCCGGCTGGTGTCAGCCGGGCCGCGCAATCAGCACATGGTGCCGCTATTCCTCAATGCCGATCTTGAGGACCTCAAAGGCGCCGCGACGACCAAATGTCGTGCCGCCATTTGGCCCCAGCGCCACGCTGGCCTGCAGGACCAGATAGAACTCCGACTCCGTGTCGTCGCCAGCGCCCAGACCCTGACGGCCAAGACGCGCCCCCAGTGTCGGCCCCTGCGCCAATTGATAGGTGCCACCGATCTCAAGCGCACTGGCAGAGACATCGTCGCCAGAAAATGAATTCAGACTGCCGACAATCCCAAAGCCGTTTGCAAGCTCATAGGTCGCAGCGGCACCATAAATGGTCACATCCTCGCCAGCATCATCACTGGCGCTGCCGATGTAGCCCTGAACATCGCCAAGCCCGAAATCATAGGCGACTTCTGCACCGATGATCCGGTTGTCGGCGTCACCGGCATTGTCCTGCCCGAAAAAGCCACCGATGGCTGTTGACGGGTCGACATTGTAAAGCACATGCGCGGTCAGGTTCGAGATATCGGAAATACCGATGTCATAGTTGTAGGCGGTGGCGTCAACGGCGACGGATACGCCAAATCCCAGCGCGACCTCGGCTGCGCCGAAGTAACTGACGCCGCCCAAATCCTCCAGATCGGGGGAGTCTGTGTAG
>JAHDGO010000207.1 GCA_020627605.1 Yoonia sp. | reverse complement strand
AGGCGGCAGTCAAAGACATGTTCAACAATTTCGCCTTCCGGGAAGAGGTGAAGCTGGCTGGCGTGAACTCCATCAACTGGGGCCGCGTGCTCGCGCAGGTCGTCTACTACTTCTCCAGCGCCGTCTCCCTTGGTGCGCCGCACCGCGAGGTCAGCTTTACCGTCCCCACAGGGAACTTTGGCGACATCTTCGCAGGCTATATCGCCAAACAGATGGGCCTGCCGATCAAAGACCTCGTGGTTGCGACCAACATGAACGACATCCTGCACCGCACGCTGGAAACCGGGGCTTACACGAAAGAAGGCGTGACGCCGACGATTAGCCCGTCGATGGACATCCAGGTCTCCTCCAACTTCGAACGCGCACTTTTCTACGCCTACGACCAGGACGGCGCGACCGTGGCAGGCCAGATGGACGACCTCAAAGGAGGCGGTTTCCAGATCAGCCAGGGCGCCTACCAGATGCTGAAGGACACATTCAAATCAGGTCGGGCATCAGAAGATCAAACATCCGCCGCAATCCGATCCTACAACGCGCGCCATGGTGAATTGCTCTGCCCACATACCGCTGTCGGAACACATGTGGCAGAGGCACATTTGGGTGCCACACCCATGATCACCCTCGCCACCGCACACCCCGCCAAGTTCCCTGACGCAGTGTCAAAAGCTACCGGCATCACACCGCCCTTGCCGCAACGCATGGCGGACCTGTATGACCGGCCGGAACGGGTGACGCGGGTTTCCAATACGCTTGCCGACATCCAGGCGATTATCAAAGAACGGATCACCCTTTGACCATCCAGACCCACACCCTGTCCAACGGCTTCCAGATCGTGACGGAAGCCATGCCGGGCCTCAAATCCACATCCATCGGCATTTGGGTCCAGGCGGGCGGGCGGCACGAACGGGTGGAACAGAACGGCATCGCTCATTTTCTGGAACACATGGCGTTCAAGGGCACCAAGACCCGGACGGCCCTGCAAATCGCCGAAACCATCGAAGACGTGGGCGGCTACATCAACGCCTATACGTCTCGGGAGATGACAGCTTATTATGCCCGCGTGCTCGAAGACGACGTCGCACTTGGCCTCGACGTGATCGCCGACATCTTGCTGAACCCGGTGTTTGATCCGGCAGAGATTGAGGTCGAACGCGGGGTGATCCTGCAAGAGATCGGACAGACGAACGACACGCCCGATGACATCGTATTCGACTGGCTGCAAGAGGCCGCCTATCCCAACCAGGCCCTTGGTCGGACGATTCTTGGCCCTACCGAACGCGTCTCGGCTTTCTCACGCGAAGACCTGAATGGTTTTGTCGGCGAACACTATGGCCCGAACCAGATGATCCTCGCTGCGGCGGGCGGTCTCGACCACGACGCCATCGTGAAACAGGCAGAAGCGCTTTTTGGCCACCTGTCCCCGATCGAACGCCCCACGAACCTGATCCAACCTGCGGCTTTTGGCGGCGGTGAACGCCGTGAGATCAAGCAATTGGAACAGGTGCATTTTGCGCTCGCGCTCGAAGGCCCGAACTACCGTGATCCGGCAATTTACACCGCACAAATCTACGCCTCTGCCATGGGCGGCGGCATGTCGTCCCGGCTGTTTCAAGAGGTCCGCGAAAAACAGGGTCTCTGCTACACCGTTTTCGCGCAAGCGGGAGCTTACGAGGATACCGGCCTGACGACCATCTATGCTGGCACCTCCGCCAGCCAGATCGACCAGCTTGCCAACATCACGATTGATGAGCTGAAACGCGCTGCGGACGATATGACGGCATCTGAGGTCGCACGTGCGCGTGCGCAGATGAAGGCGGGCCTTCTGATGGGGCTTGAGAGCCCGTCAAACCGCGCCGAACGCTTGGCCCGCCTTTTGTCGATCTGGGGTCGCATCCCAACGCTGGAAGAAACTATTGCGAATATCGACGCAGTCACCACAGGCGACGTGAAAGCCTATGCGGGTCAGGTCGCCGGGTCTGCAGGCACAGCGCTTGCGGTCTACGGTCCCGCCGAATCCGCCCCGAGCCTGGAGGCCCTCCGGGCCCGCCTCGCTGCCTGATGATCGGCGTCCGTCGGAAAGTCCGCTTGCAGACGGAGCGTCTGACGCTCCGCCCGCCGACCCATTCCGACTTTCGGCCCTGGGCGGCGCTGCGTGACGAAAGCCGCGCGTTTCTGATCCCGTGGGAGCCGACATGGGCACGTGAGCACCTGTCGCGCAAGGCCTTCACCAATCGGGTCTACTGGGCGCAACGCTCAATTTCATCAGGCACCGCGTTGCCGCTTTTCATCTTCCGCCGGTCTGATCAAACGCTGGTTGGTGCCATCACACTGGACCACATCAAACGCGGCCCGGCGCAATCAGGCGTCACCGGCTACTGGATCGGGCAGCAATACGCCCGCCAGGGCTTCATGCGTGAGGCGATCATGTCTGTCGTGCATTATGCCTTCACAACACTCGACCTCAGCCGGATTGAGGCCGGGTGTTTGCCTGAAAATACGCCCTCTCGCAGTTTGCTAGAGAAATGCGGGTACAAGTACGAAGGCGTTGCGCAAAGCTATTTGCAGATCAACGGGCGCTGGCGGAACCACGTGCTTTACGCCAATTTGCGTCACGACCGGCGCGGGAAAACGGATACGGGGTAGGTCGAGGGTGATCCACCAAGTGCGGGTGTGTGTGGCAATGGCGGCGATCTGGCTTCTGGCCAGCTGCGGTGTGCCACTGCACCCCGTTGGCGCACAGAACCCGCTGCTCTATGACCCGGCAAAGGTCGCGCGTGCGGACACCATCGTCATATTCATTCCCGGTGCCTTGTCGTCGGTTGATATTTTCGAGGCGGCCGAGGTTTGGGAAGACCACGGCTACGCGCGCGCAGTTTATCGCTATCCGGGCCTGGACGATCTGGACAACGACCATTTCGTGAGCCCCGCGCAGGTTGCTGAAAACATCGCGGCCTTTGCCAATCGCTATCCTGACAAGGACATCGCGCTGATCGGCTACTCCACCGGTGGTCCCATCGCTTTGCTGACCGCGCCACAGATCACGGGCGACCGCAGCGTGAAGATCGCGGCAATGTCGACTGCCGTCGAATATGGTGGCGGACTGCCGACGGTCTGGCGCGGGCTGGTAGATATCGTGCGGGCCATGGCAGCGACCGGATCTGTGGATCGGCAGGTGGTGTGGAAACGGTTTTGGTCAGGGCTGCTTTATGGCCCGGATGCGCTGGACGACCCGGCGTTTGCAGACAGATTGGAGCGTGACATCAAGGAAGGCGAAAAGATCATCGTCCGCCTCGACCCGGCCGTGGCTTTGGCGCACACGATTGGGCTGCCAAACTTTGCAGTGCCGGACGGTCTGGACCTCGCTGATGTGCCGGTTGCGTTCTTTGTTGGCCTGAACGACCGCGTTTTCTCAACCGCGCAAACCCGGCGGTTCTCACGCAAGGTGGATGGGGTGACAGTCTACGGTTATCCCGAGCAAGGGCACTTGCTGTTTTTCACGCGACCAGAGGTCTTTGACGACATGCGCGCGTTTCTGGAGGATCGACCGGTGCGCTAGTTTTTTGCTGCGCAAAAGTGGAGGCGCTGCCTCCACACCTCCGAGGTATTTTCAGCAAGAAGAAGGGGCTTAGAGGTCCTGGATCCGCCCCAGCACGTCCAGCCCCTGTTGGTTGAGCCAGTGCAGCATGTCGATGAAAATCCAGTTCTCGGCCAGCTTGTCACCATCGCGCCGGTACATATCCACCACGCGCATATCCGCAGGCGTTCCGGCCGGGAGCCCCATGTAGCCGCCCGCATTTGTCACCGTCAGATTGGCCCAGCCAAAGAAGCCGCCAAAGTTGCCTTCTGCGATCCGGCAGATATGGCCGTTGTATTTGCGGTCTTTGATCTGCGTACGGAACGGCGCCTGATGCTGATCGATGTAGCGATCGATTGTATAGGTTGCCCCGATCCCGGCGGGACCCCACCAGATCATGTCATCGTGCCAGCATTGTCGTAGCTCTTCCTGGCGCGACATGTATTTTTGGTGGGTATTGATGTCGCCGATCATTCGGTTGATCAGGTCAAGCGTCTTGGTGCCTTCTACCGGATCCGCATCTTCATGAAGCAGCCCGTCATGGGTCATCGGCCCCGGCTGCACGAGGAATGCGCCTGTTTGTGGGGGTAGGGGGTATTGGCCCGCCTGTTGCATCAGATGCAATAGATCAATGAAGAGCGACGTTTCCGCGATCTTGCCATCCTCAACCCGGTGGAACGTCGCATAGCGCAGCATCGCGATCCGGCGCGTGGGTTTGATCCCCAGAAACGGCGCATCAAAAAGCCCCATCAGGTGCCCCATCGACCCGACCCAGACGCTTTTGCCGCCGTCGCAATCGTTTGCGCCGGCAAAGAACATGTCTTCGCGGTGTTGTACCCGGCTGAATGCTTGCAGGAAGGGGGTATAAAATGTCTGCGCTACGGCCTCCGCCCC
>JAHDGO010000206.1 GCA_020627605.1 Yoonia sp. | reverse complement strand
CCAGCCGCAGCGCCTTGGCCTGTTCCACGAAAGCCAGATATTGTTCGGCCAGTGCAAGGATGGAAATCTGACGCAGATCGACCTTCTGGGTGCGCGACAGCGTCAACAAGAGATCAAGCGGGCCTTCAAAGGCACCGACATCCACGATCAAGGCTTCAGCAGCCACACGGTCGCTGACACTGATCGTGTCTTCCTGAAACGTATCGTCCTGCATCTGCCCTCAGCCTAACAGATCGGCAAGTTCCGCTTCCAGCGCTGCAATGTCAATATTTTCAGGGGGTTTTCGCAGGGCCAGGGCCCGATTTGCGCGCGTTTCAGCCGCCGCCGTGAACAGGCCCGCCGCGTCAGCGACAGCGCGCATTTCATCGGCTGCGCCGTTGCAATGCAGGATCAGATCACAGCCCGCCGCAATTGCCGCTGTCGATCGCTGCGCGACGGTGCCTGTCAGCGCCTCCATCGACAGATCATCAGTCATCAAAAGACCATCAAAAGCAATCTCCTCGCGGATCAGTTTGATCATATCTGCGGATGTTGTGGCCGGGCCGCCGGGGTCAATGTCTTCGAACACAAGATGCGCTGACATGCCCAACGGCAGGTCATTCAGCGCCTTGAAAACCGCGAAATCGCTGCCGCTCAGCTCTGCATGGGGGGCGGCCACATGGGGCAGTTCCAGGTGGCTGTCCATCGTCGCGCGACCATGGCCCGGCAGATGTTTGAGCACCGGCAGCACACCGCCGTGGGCATGGGCATCAACACAGGCCCGCGCGGCGGCAACAACGGTGTCAACGTCATGTCCATAGAGGCGGTTCAGCAGCACGGGATGGGTCTGCGCCGTGGCCACATCACCCAGTGGTACGCAGTTGACGTCGATGCCCACGTCAGCCAGCTCTGCCGCGATCAACCGGTTGCGGAGCCATTGGGCGCGCAGCGGGTCACGCGCCTGCGCCATCTGATCCAATGCCGGCAGATAGGCGCGCCAATGCGGGGGGTGCATGCGTTGCACTCGCCCCCCTTCCTGATCAATCAGGATCGGGGCCTGCCAGCCGACGCTGTCGCGCAGGTCACTGGTCAGACGCCGCAATTGGTCAGGCGTGATGATATTGCGCGCAAAAAGGATAAAGCCCCATGGCTGCGCGTCGCGAAAGAACCCGCGTTCCCACGCGGTGACTTCGGGCCCTTCCGGCCCAAAGATCGCGGCTGTCGTGGCCACCTAGTTTGTCACCACAGCGATGCAGTTGGCCCCTTCGGCTTGCAAGGCGGCGCACAGACGGCGCGCCTCTGCCCGGTCGGCAAAGCCGCTGGCGCGCAGCCGGTACCATGTCCCGCCGCTTTGGTTGCTGACTTCGATGAAATTCTCACGCTCTGCCATCAACTGGCCAAACTGCCCTTGCAGGCGGTCCCATTCCTGTGCGGCCAGTGTCGGGCTGGGGAAGGCCCCCAGTTGCACAAGGTTGGTGCCAGCGGGGAATGTCGGGGCGGCTACAGCGGCTTCTGCCGGGCGTGTCTGTGTTGTAGTGGTTGCGGCTGGCGCCGGGGCGCTGACGCGTTGCAGGCTGACCGGGCGCACGGCCGGGCGCAGGGACGTTGCAACGCCAGGCACGGACGCCGGTATTATGGCGACGGTGGGCGTGGTCGCGGCCGGATCATCCGCCACCTCTGCCAATGGGGCCAGCGGCGCGGGTGCCAGCGCCGACAGTTGTGCGGCAAGGGTTGCGATATCATCTTCGGCAGTGGCCGTGGCGACAGCGTCATCCACCGCGACGGCGGTAACGGTCTGCACTTCCAGATCCTCTGCAGCCAGACCAGCGGTGCGCGGGGCAAGAACCAGACGATCCTCGGGGCCGGCAGCCTCGCCACTTGCGGCGACCTCATTCACGGCGAGGCCTGTGTGCAGGGCCACATCACCGCCGGGATTGTCCGGCAGAACACGCATGTCGCCTTCCATGGCGCGCACCACAGGGATGCCGCTGACATCGCGCACGATCAGCTTGTAGCCCCAGAAGCCCACACCAAGGATCAACGCCAAAGACAGCGCCGCCCCTGCATAATTTACCAAATTCGCCAAACGCGGGTTGCCTTGGGTCGGGGCAAACCCTTCTTCGTATACTGCCATCGCTCGCCTCACTGCGCCCCATGCCTTCTGGCTTGTCGGGGTCTCTTTTCAGCTCGAACCGGCGTGGTGCGTTATTACATCTCTTCCGCCGGAGTGACCCCAAGAATACCCAAACCGTGCGAAATCACAATCGCCACGGCCCGACACAGGGCAATTTTTGCCTGTGTTGTATCCGGGTCACCCTCTTGCACGAACCGCAAGGCAGCATCGGCGTTGCCCTGATGGTATAGCGCATGGAAGTCTGACGCGAGATCATAGAGGTAGAATGCCACCCTGTGCGGCTCATGTCCTTTTGCGGCAATCTCGACCAGACGCGGCCATTCGGCCAGCTTCTTGATCAGGATCAGTTCGGCGTCATGGGTCAGCCCGGACAGGTCCACCTTTGCCAGTGTCGCATCACTGACATCGGCAAACGCACTGGCCTTGGCCACGGCGGAGTTGACCCGCGCATAGGCGTAGTTGACGTAAAACACCGGGTTGTCCTTGGACTGTTCCAGCACTTTGGCAAAATCGAAATCGAGCGGCGCATCGTTCTTGCGCGTCAGCATATGAAATCGGGTGACATTCGCCCCCACCTGATCAACGACGTCCCGCAGGGTGACAAACGTCCCTGCCCGCTTGGACATCTTGAAAGGCTCGCCGTTCTTGTAGAGCTTCACAAGCTGCGTCAGCTTCACATCCAGCGGCACCTTGCCATCTGACAGGGCCGAAACGGCGGCCTTCATCCGTTTGACGTATCCACCGTGATCGGCACCAAAAACGTCGATCAGCTGGTCAAAGCCGCGCTGCACCTTGTCGTAGTGATAGGCGATGTCCGGCGCGAAATAGGTCCAAGAGCTATCAGATTTCTGCACGGGCCGGTCCACATCATCACCGTGTTCGGTGGATTTGAACAGGGTTTGTTCACGTGGTTCCCAGTCTTCGGGCATCTTGCCTTTGGGGGGTTCCAGCGTGCCGCGATAGATCAGGCCCTTGGCGTCAAGTTCGGCGATGGCCTTTTCGATCAGGCCGGTGCCGTAGAGCGATTTCTCAGAAAAGAAGTTGTCCATCGTGATGCCAAGCTGGGCCAGATCCGCGCGGATCAGGTCCATCATCGCTGCGGTCGCGAATTCCCGCACCTCTTCCAGCCAGAACTGCTCTCCTTTGTCGACGAAGGCGTCGCCGACCTTGGCCTTCAGCGCCTGACCGAC
Source organism: Yoonia sp. (assembly GCA_020627605.1). Lineage (GTDB taxonomy): Bacteria > Pseudomonadota > Alphaproteobacteria > Rhodobacterales > Rhodobacteraceae > Yoonia. The sequence continues at coordinate 1,193 of JAHDGO010000206.1, read as the reverse complement.
CGGGATCAGATAGTCGCCGGGATAGGTGCCATCCTCAAACGCGACGTCCTGACCATGTGCTTCCAGATACCGCAGGTACACGGACCGGGCCAGCACATCGACCTGCGCGCCGCCGTCGTTGATGTAATATTCCTTGGTCACGTCGAACCCGGCGTAATCCATCAGCCGCGCCAGCGCGTCGCCAAAGACAGCGCCCCGCGTGTGGCCCACATGCAAAGGCCCCGTGGGGTTGGCAGAGACATATTCGACCATCATCTTTTGCCCCTGCCCCAGACCCGATTGGCCATAGGCCGGGTCGGTCAGGGCCGTGGTGATCACCCCATGCCAGACGGTTGGTGCCAGCCGCAGGTTCAGGAAACCGGGGCCTGCGACCTCTGCCACGTCGATTTTCGGATCATCCTGCAGCTTTGCCGCCAGCGCCTCTGCGATCATGCGGGGGTTCATCTTGGCGGGTTTGGCCAGCACCATGGCCGCGTTGGTTGCCATATCGCCATGGGCCGCATCGCGCGGCGGTTCTACCGTGATCGCATGTGTGGCAAGCCCCTCTGGCAGGGTGCCATCGGCCACAAGGCCTGCAAGGCAGTCCAGCACAAGGGTGCGGATATCGGCAAAAAGGTTCATCGGACAGATCCAGCGTTTTCTACTGGCTGCGGTTTATCACCCTGCCTTGGCAGGGCAACAGGCTTTTCGCCAGTTGCCTAGCCGCCTTGCCCCGCAGGTGGCTGCATATCCGCGTCGCCATCGGACTGGCGCAGCGCAATGATGCGCACATCCGGGCCGGGGTTCACCTCGTCATCCTTGCGCACCAGCTTGATGGTGCCATCCGGTGCAATCTGCCCGATGATATGGGCCTCGGGCCGCTTGGCGCGCCAATCCTCGAAGGTGAACTCCTCTGTCAGGCGGGTAATGCGGAAGCCCCAGCCATCATCAATCAGACGTTCCAGCGCATCATGCGTCTCTTCCGGGCCAAAGTCGCGCCCGCCCAATGTGCGGGGCAGTTGATGGCGCAGGCTGTCGCTTTTGGCGCGGGTGACCTGAAACACATTCTCGCGCCCGAACTCAGGCGCCAGATCGGTGGCGACAAGCGTGTTGTAGGCATCATTGTCAGTCGCCGCCACGATGGTGGCATAGCTGACCAGTTCGACCCGCTGTTCAGCAGCCTCTGACAGGATATCGCCGGAAAACGTGTTGAT
>JAHDGO010000205.1 GCA_020627605.1 Yoonia sp. | reverse complement strand
CAGCAGCGGCTGCGCAATCAACCAGACCAGTAAAACGGCCATCCCCGGGATGACCGTGGAAAGGCCGACATTGGCGCCATAGTAAATGGGCAAGGAATGTAGAACGCGCCGGTCACCCCCGGCAGAGGTCATGGCCCGCGCACGTCCGGCCAGAAAACCGACAACGCCCAATCCAAGGACGATGAGAACAATCAGTAGGTTCGACATGCTATTCCTCGGTCGTGCGTCGGGTCATCTACAAATGACTTAACAAGAAAACGGTGGCCCGGCAAAACCGGACCACCGCACGCAGCTGGGCTGCTTACATGGTTTCTTCGTCAGCGATCATCGCCTGTGTTTCTGACAGGGCTGGGTCAGCGACCAGACCGTAGGCGGACAGCGGGCCGGATGGACCTGCAATCTCGTCAGCTACGAAGAATTCAGCGAATTCCTTCAGGCCAGGGATCACGCCGATGTGGGCCGCCTTGATGTAGAAATAGAGCGGACGCGACACAGGGTATTCCCCGGTAGAAATGGTCTCTGTCGTCGGCTCAACACCTGACATGGTTGCCACTTTCAGCTTGTCGGTGTTGTTTTCGTAGAACGCCAGACCAAACACGCCAATGCCGTTTGCGTTGGCGTCGATACGGGCCAGCGTTTCGGTGTAGTCACCGTCGATGTCGACAGAACGGCCATCCGTGCGCACAGCCAGACAGGCATCTTCTGCGTCATCCTCGGACATGCCGGATGCGATCATGGCTTCAAAGGCGCCGGTGGCCTCACAGCCAGCAGCGACGACCTTTTCCTCAAACACTTCACGTGTGCCGTGCTTGGTGCCCGGAATGAAGGCGAGGATTTCCTCGGCTGGCAGATCAGCGTTGAAGTCCGACCACATGGTGTAAGGGTTGTCGACCAGTTCGCCATCAACCAGCACTTTTGGTGCCAGCGCGTTGAAGATATCGGCAGGTTCAAATGCGGTGTAGTCCGGGCCATCAAGCTGCGAGGCGAAGACGATACCGTCATAGCCGATGCGCACTTCGATGATGTCGGTCACACCATTGTCGGCACAGGCGGCAACTTCAGCTTCACGGATGGCGCGGGATGCGTTTGCGATGTCGATGGTGTTTTCGCCAACACCTTCGCAAAAACGCTTCAACCCGGCGGAAGAGCCACCGGATTCAACAACTGGTGTTGGGAATTCAAAGTTCTCGCCAAAGGCCTCGGCGACGATGGATGCGTATGGCAACACAGTAGAAGACCCTGCCACCTGAACGTTCTCTCGTGCGGCAGCGGCGGTGGCGGTGATTGCGATTGCTGCGGTTGTCGCAGTCAGCTTCATGATCGACATTACAAACTCCTGTCAGTCAAACATCCGGCAAGGCGCGAGCCGCCCAACCTTCGCCGCCCGTCTAGGGCCGTTGCCCGAACCTTTTGTGACAGTGATGTAAAAGTTTTATGACAGTCACGAAATCGGCAGATAAACCGATATCTTGGTGCCCCGCCCCAGTTCACTCTCTATCTGTAGACGCCCGCGGTGGCGACTGATGATGTGTTTGACGATGGCAAGGCCCAGCCCGGTGCCCCCGACCTGCCGTGATCTGTGGTTGTCGACACGGTAGAATCGCTCTGTCAGACGCGCGATGTGATGGGCGGCAATGCCATCGCCAAAATCTTCGACAGTGACGCAAACCGCGTCACCGCGCAGACGCTGATGATGCGCGCGCGGATGCAGTGTGACCTCTACCTTTGCCCCGCTCGCCCCGTATTTGATCGCGTTTTCGATCAGATTTGTAAAAACCTGCACCAACTGCCCGGCGTCACCGGGCACCATCTCATCCGTGCCTCTATTCGTCAGCACAACGGATACATCTGCGGCGCTGGTTTGCGGCTCCAGCCCCTTGATGACCGACGACAGCAGCGCCGCGAGGTCGACATGTTCTTTCGGACGCACGCGTTCGTCTTCTTCTACCCGGCTGAGCGACAGCAGATCATCGACAAGCCGTGTCATGCGGTTCGCCTCATGTGCCATGATGCCCAGAAACCTGTCGCATGCCTGCGCATCATCGCGGGCCGCGCCACCCAATGTTTCGATAAACCCCAGCAGTGCTGTCAGCGGTGTGCGCAACTCATGGCTGACGTTGGCGACAAAATCGCGGCGCATCTGTCCGGCTTCTTCTGCCGCGGTCTGATCTTCGAAGGTCAACACGATGTTCGGCCCGGCGGGTGCGACGGTGACCCTAAATCGCAGGTCTTTCTGACCGTCGCGGTGCACATAGCGCGTGATCTGTCGCGCGCCCTGCTGCCTGACGGCGGAAATCGCGGCAATCAGCCCCGGTTGACGCAAGACAGATATATGATGTCTGCCCATCAGGTCCGGGCCGAAGACGGCCGTTACCGCCTCATTCGCGGCAGCGATCCGCGCGTCTGCACCGATCACCAGAACAGGCAAAGGCAGACCCGATATCAGGATAAGAGCACTTTCAGTATTCATAGGTATACCATTGAAACCGCGCTATTAATTTTCCACTGCGACATTTTGCCGGGCTTGAAACCTGGACAACCGTATACCATTTCGTATGGCGGGAGAGACAGGAATTCACACTAACAATAGTTGATCATCTCGAATCAATTCACACAAAATGGCACATTTTAAAATAGACTTGGCGTCTCGACCCGCCACGGTCGACACGGCACATGTGTACGACCGCACATTGATCATTGGCGACAGCAACCGCTGGAAGGACGAAGGCCGGATAACCTCTGGCCTGCGCGACTTTGCCTTTCTGGAGTTGAGCGAACTGAATGCGCGCTTACTGGAAGAACACCAGCCCGACATCATCCTGTCGCCTTTGGTGGGCGACAACTTCGACGTGATTGATGTTGTGACGCAGCTGGACGCCTTGGGCTACACCGGACGCTACCGCGCAATCGCCGAGACGGCGCCTGACACGGCGATGATCCTGCGAGAGGTCTCTGCCATCGCGCCAGAGATCGACTTTGATCTGCTGGTGATGGTTGAAAACCCGCAAGAGCAGGCGCTCAGAGACGTTTCAGATGATAGGAAAAGCGCCTAGCGTTTTCCTGATAATGCAGAGCGGAGAGTCTGATCCGGTCAATCGCCGCGTCATCAAGGCTGCGCACGACCTTTCCCGGCGCCCCCATTACCAATGACCCGTCTGGGATGGTCTTGCCTTCGGTGATCAATGCCCCGGCACCGATCAGGCAATTTTTGCCAATTTTTGCGCCGTTCAGCACCGTTGCACCCATGCCGATCAGGCTGTTTTCGCCAATCTGGCAACCATGCAGCATAGCCTTGTGGCCAATCGTGCAGCCTGCCCCGATGATCAGCGGATAGCCCATATCGGTGTGCAGAACGCAGTTTTCCTGCACATTACTGCCTGCGCCAACCGTGATGCGTTCATTGTCGCCGCGCAGGGTGCAGCCGAACCAGACAGAGGTTTTCGCCTCTAACACAATATGTCCGATGATATGACTGCCAGGCGCAATCCAGGCATCATCGGCGACCTGCGGTGTCACATCGCCCAAGGCATAAAGGCTCATGTCTTATCTCCAAATTGCGATTGCAGGCTGCGCACATGATCGACCAGTTGCGGCTGTTGTGACCGGCGCAAACGCTCTGCGCTGATGATGGTGCGCAATTGCGCCTCGGTGCTGTCCAGATCGTCATTGACCAGCACGTAATCATAGCCGTCCCAATGGCTGATCTCGTCCCAGCTCTTTTGCATCCGGTCCTCGATCACGTCGGCGCTGTCCTGCCCCCGGCTTTCCAGCCTGCGGCGCAGTTCTGTGATGGACGGCGGCAGGATGAAGATCGACAGCACGTGTTTCTGCAGGTCCGAATTGCTGATCTGCTGTGCGCCCTGCCAGTCGATATCAAACAGCACATCGCGCCCGGCGTCGATGGCTGCCGCAACGGGGGCCTTGGGTGAGCCATAGTAGTTTCCAAACACCCGCGCATGTTCCAGCATCCCGCCATCGGCGACCTGATCCTGAAAGTCAGCAACCGAGACAAAGAAATAGTCCTTGCCATCAATCTCGCCTTCGCGCGGTGCGCGCGTTGTGGCCGAGACGGAAAACTGCAGACTGGCGTCCCACGCCCGCAACCGCCCGGCCAGTGTCGATTTGCCAGCGCCCGATGGCGAAGACAGGATGATTAGCAGGCCACGTCTTGGCATCACTCACTCCACGTTTTGTATCTGCTCGCGCATCTGATCGATCACCGCCTTCAGGTCCAGACCAATCGCCGTCAGGTCCGTCGCCTGCGCCTTGGCGCAAAGGGTATTGGCCTCACGGTTGAACTCTTGCGCCAGAAAATCAAGCTTGCGGCCGCTTGGCGTGTCGCTGGCAATCAGGTCTTGTGCGGCGGCAACATGGGCACGCAGGCGATCAATCTCTTCGGTGACGTCCGACTTGACGGCCAGCACTGCTAATTCCTGTGCGATGCGTGCAGGCTCGACCTCGGCCACGTCATCGACCACGCGACGCAGGGCCTTTGTCAGGGCCTCTTGCATCCGTGGTGCG
>JAHDGO010000204.1:230-4534 GCA_020627605.1 Yoonia sp. | reverse complement strand
TGACTTGCCTGTGACGGCGAGGATGTTGAGCCAGAGCAGCACAGCCCATAACCCGTCCTTTTCGCGCACGTGATCGCTGCCGGTTCCGGCGCTTTCCTCACCGCAAAGCGTGGCCTTGCCAGCATCCAACAAGGTGCCGAAAAATTTCCAGCCGGTGGGTGTCTCATAGCAGGGGATGCCCAGCCCTTCGGCGACGCGGTCCACCGCGCCAGAGGTCGGCATGGAGCGCGCGACACCAGCCAGCCCGTCGCGGTATCCCGGCGCCAGATGCGCCTGTGCCGCCAAGAGCGCAAGGCTGTCGGATGGCGTGACATAGGCGTGTTTGCCCACAATCATGTTGCGGTCACCATCCCCGTCAGAGGCCGCCCCAAAGTCCGGGGCGTTGTCGCCATACATCTCATCCATCAGGGTCTTGGCCCAGATCGGGTTCGGGTCAGGATGGCCTTTGCCGAAATCGGGACTTGGCACCCCGTTGATCACCGTGCCGTCCGGCGCGCCCAGCTTGCCCTCAAGTATTGCCTTGGCATAGGGCCCAGTCACGGCATGCATGGCATCAAAACGCATGCGGAAACCGGATTTGAACAGGTTTGCGATGACGTCGAAGTCAAACAACTCCTCCATCAGCGCGGCATAGTCAGTGACCGGATCGACAATCTCGACGGTCATACCTGCCAGATCAGCGTCACCGATTTTCGCGAGGTCCACATCGCTGGCCGTCACGATCTGATAGGCGCTGATGTCCTTGGTGCGGTCATAAATCTTGGCGGTCACGCTTTCGCTTGCCGGGCCGCCGTTGGGCCCATTGTATTTGAGGCCGAAATCCGCATCCGGTCCACCGGGGTTATGGCTGGCCGACAGGATCAGACCGCCGTCGGCGCCCCGCTTGCGGATCAGATGAGACGCCGCAGGGGTCGACAGCAGACCGCCCTGCCCAACGATGCAGCGGGCCGCACCCTGTGCCGCCGCCATCCGCAGGATCACCTGAATGGCGCGGTCGTTGAAATAGCGGCCGTCGCCGCCAACAACCAGCGTTTTGCCAGAGACCCCGCCGGTGCCATCGAAAATCGCCTGCACGTAGTTTTCCAGATAATGCGGCTGCATGAAAACCTTGGTCTTTTTGCGCAGGCCACTGGTGCCCGGCTTCTGGCCCTCAATCGGTGTTGTGGTGATTGTGTCAGACATGATCTCCCTCCCGTATTGGTCGTGCGTCGGTCCTGCGTTTTTCGGCAAAGACAACGACAGATGTCGCAGCAATGGCCGTGCCGCTATGTACGCCCCAGGCCTCTGGCTGTGCGGTGTCAAAGGCGCGGACCCAGTCGTGGTCCTTTGCGGCGTCAGCCAAGGTTACCTCTACCTCTGGCCCGGCATTGAGCACGATCATCAACGCACCTTCACGTTCGACATATTCAGGCGTGCCGCGGGCCATCCGCAGTTCTGCCACGATGGTGGCAAGGTCAGGGTTGTCCCAGTCGGCCTGCGTCATGGCCTGCCCGTCAATGCGCCGCCAGAACAGGTCTGGCGCGCCATCCACCAGCCGCGCTTGCGAGTGCAGGAAACGGCGTTGCCGCAGCACGGGATGCGCCTTGCGAAAGGCGATCGCCTGTTTGGTGAATTCCAGAAATGTGCTGTCGGCACCGGCCCAATCCAGCCAGCCGATCTCATTGTCCTGACAATAGGCGTTGTTGTTGCCGCCCTGGCTGTTGCCGATCTCATCCCCGGCAAGGATCATCGGCGTGCCTTGCGAAAAGAGCAGCGTCGCCATCATGTTGCGCCGACGCCGGGCGCGGGCCGCGATAATTGCCGGATCGTCGGTTTCGCCCTCAACACCCATATTGTCGGAATGGTTGTTGGAATGACCGTCGCGGTTATCCTCGCCATTGTCGGCGTTGTGCTTTTCGGAATAGCTGACTGTGTCGGTCAGGGTGAACCCGTCATGCGCCGTCAGGAAATTGACCGAGGCGGTTGGTGCGCGCCCGTCATGGTCAAAAAACTGTGCAGAGCCAGCGAGACGCGCCGCAAGCCCCGCCACCATACGCGCATCGCCACGCCAGAACTGGCGCACATCGTCGCGAAACTGGTCGTTCCATTCCGCAAAGGGCGCCGGATAGGCCCCGAGCTGATAGCCATCCGGGCCGATATCCCAAGGTTCGGCAATCAGTTTTACCCGGTTCAGCACCGGGTCCTGCCTGATGGCGGTGAAGAATGGGCCGGTGCGGTCAAACTGCCCGTTCGTGCGCCCCAGTGTCGAACAGAGGTCAAACCGAAAGCCGTCGACATGCATGACTTCGACCCAATACCGCAAGCTGTCCATCACAAGGCGCAGCACAAACGGATTGTCGAAATCCAGTGCGTTGCCGCAACCTGTCGTGTCCTGATAGTAGCGCGGGTCATCGGCAAGGCGGTAGTAGCTGGCATTGTCGAGACCGCGAAACGCCAGCGTCGGTCCCATCTCGCTGCCTTCGGCGGTATGGTTGTAGACGACGTCGAGGATCACCTCGATCCCCGCGCTGTGCAGCCGCGCCACCATCTGCTGAAATTCGGCGATGTCGTGCCCATGCATATAGCGGGGGTCGGGGGCAAAGAACCCGTAGGTCATGTAACCCCAGTAGTTCGTCAGGCCACGATCCAACAGAAACTGTTCGTTCAGGAAGGCCTGTACAGGCAGCAACTCGACAGCCGTCACACCAAGATTGGTCAGATGGTCCAGCATCGGCTCTGACGCCAGCCCACGGTAGGTGCCGGGAAATTCCACATCGCGGCGGCCGGCGGTTAGCCCTTTGACGTGGCCTTCGTAAATGATGCTGTCGGCCAACGGCGTGTCAGGGCGTGGCGCGTTGCCCCAACTGAACGACGGGTCGACCACCACGGACCGCGGCATATAAGGTGCGCTGTCGCGGATATCAAAGCTGAGGTCCGCATCCTTATGGCCAGCTTCATAGCCAAACAGCGCGTCGTTCCAGACCGGATGCCCGGTCAGCCGCTTGGCATAAGGATCGATCAGCAGCTTGTTGCGGTTAAACCGATGCCCCTCTTCGGGTGCATATGGCCCGTGCATCCGGTAGCCATATTGCTGGCCGGGGTGCATGCCGGGGACATAGCCGTGCCAGACGTGCCCTTCGCGCTCTGGCAGGATCACAATCTGGGTTTCGATCCCGTTTTCGTCAAACAGGCAGAGCGACACCTGCGTCGCATGACGCGAATAGACGGCGAAGTTGACGCCGTCGCCGTCAAAGCTCGCGCCAAGGGGTGAGGGTGTACCCGCACGAATGGGGAAACTGGCAGCCATGATCAGCCTTTGATGACTTCGTCATAAAGCTGGCTATAGGATTCGGCAGAGGTCTCCCACCCCACAGGCTGCTTCATCGCATTGCGTTGCATCTGCGCCCAGATTTTGGGCTGCGCATAGAGGTCGCAGAGGCGGGTGAAGGCGTTTGCCAAAGCATCCGCTGCAATCGGGAAGAATTGCACCCCGGTCGCCACCCCCCTGGCCAATGCGGCAGGGCTTGCATTGATCACCGTATCGGCCAGACCACCCGTCAGCGCGACAAGGGGCAGCGTGCCGTAACGCAACCCATATAGCTGCGTCAGACCGCAGGGCTCGAAACGCGATGGCACCAGAATGGCATCGCCACCGGCGATCAGGCGATGCGACAGCGCCTCGTCATAGCCGATGCGCACAGCGACGTTGGCGTGGCCTGCGGCATATTCTTGCAAGGCGACCTCCAGCTGCGGTGCCCCGCTGCCCAGAAGCGCCAGTTGCCCGCCGCGCCCCAGCAGCGTCGGCAACGCGTCGATCAGCAGATCGATGCCTTTCTGTTCAGTCAGCCGCGAGACCAGCACACACAGCGGACCATCGGCCTTGGGCAAATCGAACTCTTTGCGCAGTGCGGACTTGTTGGCGGCTTTGCCAGCCGGGGTCTTGAATGGTTTGATCGTCGGATCGGTTTCAGGGTTCCAGACCGACAGGTCGATGCCGTTGACGATCCCTGTCAGGTCATCACGGCGCGCCTGCAACACGCCTTCCATCCCCATGCCAAAGGCGGGGGTCATCAGCTCATCCGCGTAGGTCTGCGAGACTGTGTTGATCTTTGCGGCCCCCGTCAGCCCGGCCTTGAGCGCGGAGATCTGGCCCCAGAACTCAAACCGCTCCGGCGTGAACCGCCAGTCATCAAGTTGCAGCGCTGACAACCTGTCACCCGGGACATTGCCGTGAAATGCGATGTTGTGGATGGTAAAGACAAAGGGGCGGGTCGGTTGATTATCGGTCAGCAGGTGCTGATATTCCACCACCAGACCGGCCTGCC
>JAHDGO010000204.1:0-220 GCA_020627605.1 Yoonia sp. | reverse complement strand
GCACAACGTCAGGCTGCCAGCCGTCAGCCCCGTTTTCGGCGATAAAGGCCGCAGCATAGCTGAGGGCAGCAAACCGTTCAGGGTTGTCGGGCCAATCTGCGCCCATGTCGTTGAGGTAGATCGTCCCGGCCCGGTCATAGAGGTGCGGCGCATCCAGGACCAACAGGTCAAGCCCAGCCGCTTTCGCGGCCAGAACCTTGGCCGGTCCGCCAAACAGATC
>JAHDGO010000203.1 GCA_020627605.1 Yoonia sp. | reverse complement strand
GACCGGTCGAGTACGGTGACATCCGCGCCCATACCTGCCGCGATCCTGGCGGCATGGGTGCCGACAACACCGCCGCCAATGACCACGACACGGGCCGGGCCGACGCCCGGGACGCCGCCCATCAAGACGCCGCGCCCCCCATTTGCTTTTTGCAGGGTCCATGCGCCCACCTGTGGGGCCAGACGCCCGGCAACCTCTGACATCGGGGCCAGCAGGGGCAGACCGCCGCGATCATCCGTCACGGTTTCATAGGCGATGCAGGTTGCACCGGATGCGATCAGGTCATGTGTCTGATCCGGATCGGGGGCCAGATGCAGGTAGGTGAACAGGATCTGCCCGTCGCGCAGCATCTTGCGTTCGACCGGTTGGGGTTCCTTGACCTTTACGATCATGTCGGCGCCGGCAAAGATATCTGCGGCCGTGCCTGCGATCTTGGCGCCAGCGGCCACATAGTCATCATCAGTGAAACCGGCCCCGGCGCCGGCCCCCTGTTCGATGGTGACGCTGTGCCCATGGGCCACGGCCTCACGCGCTGCGTTGGGGGTCAGCCCGACGCGAAATTCCTGTGGTTTGATCTCTTTCGGGCATCCGATGTGCATGATGGTGTCCTCCCATTCCTCTGCCCTTCATATTGCTGGATTGGCCTGCAAAGTCTGGTGAAGACTGCATTGATGTTTGCGATAACTGCGGTAGGATCATGCAAGAAAATGTAATTTGTTCGAAGGATTGTGCGGCAAATGGACCTTGATAGTATTGATCGCCGAATCCTTGAGGTGCTGCAACGCAAGGGCCGCATGTCGAATGCAGAGTTGTCAGAGCAGGCAAATCTGTCGGCCTCTGCCTGTCACAGACGGGTGCAGCGGCTGGAAAAAGACGGCTATATCCGTGACTACGTTGCTTTGCTGAACCCGCGCAAGGTTGGGCGACCGACGACGGTCTTTGTCGAAATCACCCTCAGCGGGCAGGCGGATGAAGTGCTGGACGCCTTTGAACGGGCGGTCGCGCGGGTGCCCGATGTGCTGGAGTGTCATCTGATGGCCGGAACGGCGGATTACCTGCTGAAGGTCGTGGCGGGCGACACAGAGGATTTTGCCCGAATCCACCGCCGCTATCTGGCGACATTGCCGGGGGTGGCGCAGATGCAGTCGTCTTTTGCCCTGCGCACGGTGCGCAACACGACGGCATTGCCGGTCTGATGACCTGAAAAACGCAGCGAGAGCGGCAAAGACCTGCCGAAAACCATCTGCAATCCTTTTGTCATAGTTTGGTCCCATTGAGTGCCTAGCCATTCCCGCAATTGCATTTATTGTGGCAGCGTTGATCGTCGGGGTTTGAACCAATGTGTATTATTTGCGGAATTGACAGCTGTCTCGCCAAGACAGGGTTGGACGAAAACAGCCAAGGGTATCAGTTGATCGAAGCCCCGTTGACGATGGATCCGGATGGTCCGACCGCGAATTACAAGTGGGGCGATGATATCCGTGGGGCTGCCAGCGATACGATCACTTGGTCAATGAACTTGACCGGGCTGCAAAGAGCGTCTGGCACGACGGTCAGTCAATTTGAAACGGCGATCTTTGACGCGTTCGATACATGGGCCGCGATCGCTGGGCTGACATTCCTGTATCAGGCCAGCAGCAGTGGCGGGCGCGACATTGATATCGATGTGGCCCCTTTGTCAGGAAATACGATCGGTGTCGCCAATACGCGGTATTTCACTGACGACTCGGACGGCAACGGCCTTGTGGAAATTTTCGATTCCAACATCAGCATGGACCAGAGCGAAACCTGGCGTCCCAATGGCACTGCGGGCGATTTTTCCTTCTTTCAGGTTGTCCTGCATGAAATCGGGCATGCGCTGGGGCTGGACCACTTCAACGTGTCCAGCTCCATCATGAATGCCTCAGCGAACAATGGGTCCCGCACGTTGGGACAGGATGATATCAACGGCATTCAGGCTCTTTATGGCGCGCGCCGCTGGTCGAACGCGGACGAAGACGTCAATTTCGAATTCATCTCAGTTGGCCAGACCGCCTATGCCAAAGGCGGCAATGACGCGTTGAACGGGACATCACTGGCCGATGAATTCTACGGCGGCGCTGGCAATGATGTGTTGCGGGGCGAGGGTGGCAGCGACCTGCTTGTGGATACGCGCGGCGGCAATCAGATTTTCGGCGGCGCCAGCAATGACGTCATCATCGGTGGTGATGGGGTCCTGACGGCTGAGGGCAACAGCGGCAACGACCGCCTGATCGGCGGCATTGGTGACGACACCTTGAACGGCGGGTCCGGGGACGACACGCTGCGCGGCGACCCCGGCGGCGGCTTTGTTTCCGGCAACGACCGGCTGATCGCCGGGGCCGGTGACGACTGGCTGGAAGGCGGCGGCGGCGCGGATGTCTTTGTCTTCGGTGCGCAAAGTGGCAACAACCGGATTGGCACAATCGATATGTCAGGGTCACGGACAATGACCGGCGGCGATTTTGAAGTTGGCGTCGACATGATTGATCTGGTGGGCTTTTCCGTCGGTGACGGCGTTCTGACGACACCCGGCAATGATACGCTGTTTACCTATACATCCGGCGGCGTTGTCCTGACGATCACGATAGAAGATGCAATCCTGACAGCAGCGGATTTCATGTGATGCGGATGATGTCTCTGCCTGCGGTGATTGGCGTACTGGCTTTTGCTCTGGCGGGCTGTTCTGGCCCCAGCGAGGGCGGCGGTGGTGGTGGCGGCAGCAGCGACCCTGGCTTGCCCAGTGTCCCGCTTGTCCCGACAGACCCTGCTGATGAGGTGCCGCCGGGTGGCGGCTATGCAGCGCTGTCTGACCGCGGGGCCGCAGGCACGGCCGATATGATCTATGTCGTGTTGGAAGGCACCACAGCGCGGATCAACGATGGCGTCACCGCCACCTACGGCAGCGGTGCCGTTGCCGGTGGTTTGCTGGATGGCACTGATCTGGACGGGTCCCAATACACCAACCCCGCCAATGCAGAGTTTTCTCGGATTGTGCGGATCAGCGGCAGCAACGTCTTCGGCGCGGTTGGCGTCGACGTCATGCCCGGTGATCTGCCGGTGATGGGCACCACGACCAGCTACAACGAAGGCTGGGTCGGGATGATCGCAATTCTGGAAGACGGGGTCTATGTTCTGGAAGGCGACGCCATTTTTACCGCAACTTGGGGCACAAACGACCTTGATGGGCGTTTCGTCAACCTGTCAGGCACCGATCCGCAAGATCAAACTGTGACCCGCGTCGGCAATATCGATCTCGACAACGCATCCATCAGTGGCGACCAGTTCAGCGGCGGCACAGTGACCGGGACCGGTATCTTTGCGCCGCTCAATGCGGCAAGCGGCGCGCAAGGTGCGTTCTTCGGTCCTGACGCCGATGAAATCGGGGGTGTGCTGTCAATCGACGACAGTGGTGCCGATATCCGTGTGGTGGGGGCGTTTCACGCCGATTGATCCGGGTCGCTGACCTCGTCCTTTTCAGGTGACAGCCCGTAGGGTGCGGCCAGCTTCCAGACGTGACCCGGGACCATGTTTTTCATCTTGGCGGGCTCTTCACGCCGCAGGTGCAGGATGGTTTCGGCGGCTTTCATTTCCAGTCGTGCGCGGGCAAACTCCATCCCCTTTGGCCCAAACCTCGGCTGTAGCCACGCTACGATCCCGCGCAGCCAGTTGGGCATCCGCCGCAGTGGCAGACCACCTGCCGCAAGCCGCGTATTTTCGACGAAGCCTTTGACCGCACCGGCACGTTTGCCACCGGTGCCGGGCGCGGCGGTCACGACCTCGTCCCCTAGGCCTGCCAGCATTTCGGCCCCCCGCGCGTTGCGGACAATCAACCACTGGTCACCTTCGCCCGCCATATAGCCTACAGTGATATCGGCCAACCTGTTGGTGTAATCGACGCAGGTCCGGCAGGTGGTGGGAAAGAAATCCGGCGGCAGATCAGACAGCGGCAGCTTGAGAAACGGGATCAGTTGCTGGCGGCCATCGTCAAAGCGCAGTTCGACATGATAATCCGCCCGAAACTCCAGATAGGTTACAGTCTCTGGCTGGTCGGTCAGGCGGGCCAGAAAGCTGTGAAAATTCTCTGTGGTGGTGTTGTCGGAACAGGGGGTGCCGATGACGTAGATGCGGTCAAACCCCAATGAGGCCTCCAACGCGCGCAGGGCGTAGATCTGGCAGGGGATGCCGATCACGGCAATGCGCCGATGACCTGCGGCGCGGGCCGGTTCCAGCAAGGCCAAGAGCGGCGCGTAGCCCATCCGCATTCCGCGCGCCTGCGCCATGTCGGCTGGCGCGGTGATGATGGCGGGCATGGGGCGCCAGCGGTCATCGGGGTCTGCCACCATCGTCAGCACCGCATCAACGGCGCCCGCTTGCAACAGTTGCTCTGCCAGTCGCGTTGTCAGCCCAGTCCATTGCGCGCCTGCGCGCGGCGGCGTCAGGCGGGCGCGGTACATGGCTTGGGTGACACCAAAGAACGCCTCATCCCCGGATGTGGCAGCCGCGCGACCATGCACCTGCGCC
>JAHDGO010000202.1 GCA_020627605.1 Yoonia sp. | reverse complement strand
GGTCGCTGAGGTCGCTGAGGTCGCTGAGGTCGCATCGCAGGATGCGGTTGCAATGCAAGTGGAAATGCCACCGCGGCAGCCCATTTGGACCGATGCCATCCCGGCAGAATATCATCCGCCAGCGCCCCCTGCCCCGGTGGTCGTGGCACCTGTGGTGCGCCGGCCCATCGTGCCGCAATCACCCGTTCTTGCACAGCCTGCCTTGTTTGACAGCGTCATTGCAGAGGTGCCAATCGCGCCACAACAGCAAAGCCTGCCAACACTGGTCGCCGCCACGGGCCAGCCTGTTGGCAAATTGCCAAAATTGGGCGTTGCTGGCCCGGTCGTCAACCGCAGCTTCCCGCCGAAACCGCAGCAAACCAGCAAGGCACCTCTGATCGCCGCAGGGATCGGTGCTTTGGCCCTGCTTTTGGGCGGACTGGTCTGGTCACAGATCGGCGGATCAGATCCTGCAACCGGGATTGCGGCCACCGATCCGGCAGAAGTGACGGCCCCAGAGAGCGGCAACGCCGCCACCACTGTGGCGTCCGCACCATCAGCGGCTGTCCCCTCTGATGACGCTCCTGTTGTGCCAGGCACCTTGGACCTCGCGGGTTTCGGCACCAGCCAGATCGACAGCCGTCCGCCAGTCATCGACAGCCGGACCTGGACACGCCCGGCAACAGACCTGCCAGCCTTGCCAGCCGCCGCCACCCCTGACGCCCTGCCGTCAGCCGTGCAGTTACCGCCAGCGCCACCCGAAGAAACCGCCGCAGCCACAGCCCCCGGTCGCGTGCTCAGCCCGGATGAAGCCGCCACGGCTTATGCCGCCACCGGCGTGTGGCAACGCGCGCCACGCTTTATCGATGTGCCTGATGGGGTGATCCCTTTTGACTTCACCGCGCCGGTGACAACCGCCGCACCGGGCAAGATCGGCCAACCGACCATGCCAGACACGTCTGCGCTGGATAGTGATCTGGCCTTCGCGGCCCCGGCAAACCCGCCTGCGCCCGATGTGGCCTTCCCGCTGGATGAGGATGGGTTCATCCTTGCCACACCAGAAGGCACCGTGACGCCAGAGGGCGCAGTGGTCATTGCCGGATTGCCGGAAGGGATCAATTTCAACCCCCGCCCGGACCTGACCGAAGAAGATCTGGCCCGCATGGCCTTGCTGGCCCCCGCGCCAGAAGGCGTGATCATCGTGCCCGGTACACCTGACATCGTGCCGCCACTGCGTCCGGCCAACGCCGCCCTGCCAGATGTGGAAGAGAGCGCGACAGAGGCAACCGCATCCGCCACGCCAGAGGACGGCGCAGCGGATAACCTCGCGACAGAAGAAACCGCCGTGGACGCCGCCGCATCAGACGACCTGCCCCCCGGCAGTGTCGGCCTTGCCGGGCTGGCGCTTGAAAACTCAGGCGCGGTGGTTGTCGGACCCGTGCCAGCGGACGATCCGCGCCCGCAATTGCGGCCCAACGGGCTGTCACCTGTGGTGGACCCAGGCACGCCTGACATCACAGAGATCATCGCCGGGATCGAGGCGGAGGCCGCAACGCTGCGCTTTGAAAACAGCACCAGTCTGGCGGTGACCCAATCGGTCCGGCCAGCCAACCGCCCCTCAGGCTTTGACAACATCGTAGCCGCCGTGCGCGACCGCGAGGCGACGCGCCAACTGGCGGCGGCGATCGTTTCGGCAGCACCTGCACCTGCGCCGACACCGGCCCCGGCACCAGCGCCAACACCGGCCCCGGCCCCTGCAGCGGCACCCGTGACCACGCAACCCTCTGGCCCGGTTCCCGGTGGTGTGGCGCGCGCTGCCACGCAAGAGGATGCTATCCGCCTGCGCGACATGAACCTGATCGGGGTCTACGGGCGGCCCAACGCGCGGCGCGCGCTCGTGCGCCTGTCCAACGGACGCTATGTCCGGGTCGAGGTCGGCAGCGCCCTTGATGGTGGGCAGGTCACGGCCATTGGCGACAATGCGCTGAATTACGTCAAGCGCGGGCGCACCTACGCAATCGAAATCCCCGAAGGATAGCGCGGCAAGAACTTGCCATTTGGCAAGGATGCGACTGCCGGTACCCCGCGAAATCTCTTGCAAAACGCTCAAGGTGCGGCCACGACAAACACCATGGCGCAGGCGCACTGCATGCATTTTCGAAAGATCTGCCTATCCGGGGCATTGCTTCATAATTTCATGACATCTGCGTGCAAAACCCGCTGTGTCACTTACAACTTGTCTGGCAGAGCGGCTAAACTCTGACCACAACACCGCATAAAAGATTGGCCAATGGACAGCTTTCTCTTTCAGGCGACCATCTACCTCGGCGCGGCTGTGATCGCCGTGCCGCTGGCTGCGCGCCTTGGTCTGGGGTCGGTGCTGGGCTATCTGGCCGCAGGCATTGTGATCGGCCCGGTTCTGGGGCTTGTCGGGTCAGAGACAGAGGACCTGCAGCACTTTGCAGAATTCGGCGTGGTGATGATGCTGTTCCTCATTGGGCTGGAGCTTGAGCCCCGCGCGCTGTGGAACATGCGGCAGCGGTTGATCGGAATGGGGGGCATGCAGGTTGGGCTGACCATGCTGGCCATCACCGCAGGCGCGATGCTTCTGGGCTACACATTCGCCGTGTCGCTGGCGGTGGGCATGATTTTTGCGCTGTCATCGACCGCCATCGTGCTGCAGACCCTGTCTGAAAAGGGGCTGATGCAAACCGGTGGCGGGCGCGCGACATTTTCCGTTCTGCTGACGCAGGATATTGCCGTCATCCCCATGCTGGCCTTCCTGCCTTTGCTGGCCGTCCCGGTGATCATGCAGGCAGAGCCTGACGGATCGCTGACATTGCCTGCGGTGGATGACCATGGCGAGGGGCACCATGCCGCACTCAGCCTTGTCGAAGGGTTGCCGGGTTGGGGTGTGACCCTTGTCACGATTGGCGCGGTCGCCGCCGTGATCCTGGCCGGGGTCTTTCTGACCCGCCCCGTCTTTCGCTACATCCACCATGCCCGCCTGCGCGAGATGTATACCGCGCTTGCCCTGTTGATGGTTGTTGCCACCGCTGTCCTGATGACCCTCGTCGGGCTGTCACCGGCGCTGGGGACGTTCCTGGCCGGGGTTGTGCTTGCCAACTCTGAATTCCGGCACGAACTGGAAAGCGATCTGGAGCCTTTCAAGGGCCTTCTGCTGGGGCTTTTCTTCATCACCGTGGGGGCCGGGATCAATTTTGACCTGCTCTTTGCGGAACCCGTCCAGATGCTCAGCCTTGCGATCGGGATCATGGTGATCAAGGGGCTGATCCTTTACGGGCTAGCGCTGGTCTTCAAGCTGAAGGGCAAGGATCGCTGGCTTTTCACTCTTGGATTGGCGCAGGCGGGAGAGTTTGGTTTTGTGCTTGTCTCGTTCTCGCTGCAGCAAGGTGTGCTGAGCGCCGGATTGGGCAGTCAGCTGTTACTGGTCATCGCGATCTCGATGCTGATCACGCCGCTCTTGTTCATCCTCTACGATGTGCTGGGCCGCCGGATGCAGGACAGCGACGACACCGAACATGACGAGGTTGACGAACAGGGCACCGTGATCATTGCGGGCATCGGCCGCTTTGGTCAGATCGTCAACCGGCTGGTGCGCAGCGCCGGCTTTGACACTGTTGTTGTCGACAGCAATCTGCAGACCGTGCAGATGATGCGCAAATTCGGCTTTCGCGGCTTCTTCGGCGACCCGACGCGCCCTGATCTACTGAATGCCGCAGGGCTGGAGGATGCGCGCATTCTGGTTGTGGCGATTGATGACAAACCGGCTGCGGTCAAGGTCGTGCGCTACGCGCGCAAGGCCCGCCCCGACCTGCATATCATCGCCCGCGCCCGCGACCGGGTGCATGTGCATGAACTCTATGATGCTGGCGCAAATGACATCGTGCGCGAAATGTTCGACAGCTCACTGCGCGCGGGGCGCTACGCGCTCGAAAATCTGGGGCTCAGCGAATATGAGGCGGCAGAGCTGGAACAGGCGTTCTACCACCACGACCGCAACGCGCTGCGTGAACTGGCGCAGCTTTGGAAACCGGGCGTTCCGGTCAGCGAAGTGCCGGAATACGTCGCGCGTGCCAAGGAACTGAACACCGCGCTGGAGTTGGAGCTGTCAGCCCGGCAGCAAGCCAATGAAAAGACCGCAGCAGAGTAGTTTTCCAGTCGGCAGCACAACCCGAAATTGCGCCCAAATCGCCGCATTGCGGCCTTGTTTGAATGCAACACTGGTTAACAGGCGGTCAATTTCCGCATTCAGGTGGTACCTGTCGAAACGACGGGTGCACGCCAATTTCTATCGTTTTTGGTGCCGCGTCTGCGCACCTTCAGTTGTCGGGGTTTTTCATGACATACCAAAAAATTCTCTGCGGTCTTGCGGCCATAACACTGGCTGCTTGCGGTGGTGGCTCTGCGGTCTCTCACGACGTCTCACTCAGCGACCTGCAAAATCGTCTTGAGGGCTTTGACCCTGCCACATTCGAGGCCGCGACTGATTTTGCCGATCTGCCGACCGGTGGCAGTGCAAACTACTCAGGCGTTGCCGCTGTCGCGGCGGTCGG
>JAHDGO010000201.1 GCA_020627605.1 Yoonia sp. | reverse complement strand
ATGTGCCCATCATGGCAGAAATCTCGTTGCAGCGATATCCACCGGCATTCACCACGATGTCGCAGGTGATGTCGCCCTTCGGGGTGGTCACGACCCAGCTGTCGTCCGCGCATTGCCGTAGCGCTGTTACCGGGCATTGACGGACGACCTCAGCACCGGCCTTGCGGGCACGGGCCAGCAGGGCGTTGCACAGTTGCGATGGGTCGATGTGGCCATCGTGGGGATCCCACAGCCCACCAACGATGCCGTCGGTCGCCAGCAGGGGATGCCTGCGCGCGCATTCGGCAGCGTCAATGACTTCCCACGCCTGTCCCATGCCCTTGGCCATGGACACAAAATGCCGGTAGCCGTCCAATGTGCGGTCGTCGCCGGCCAGCCTGATGCCACCATCACCGTAATTGTAACCGACCGGTGTGTCAGGATCGGTGGCCAAATCACGATAGAGGGCGATGGAATGGGCCTTCAGCGCCACCATTGTCTGGTTCATCCCGAATGACGTCACCTGTGCTGCCGAATGCCAGGTCGTCCCGGATGTGATTTCATCGCGTTCCAGCAGAATGACATCGGTCCATCCTTCTGCGGTCAGATGATAAAGGGCCGAACACCCTGCGATGCCTCCGCCGATGACAACAACCCGTGCAGTGCTGCGCATGTGGACCCCTTCCCAAATATCCTTGGGCCACAACGAACGAGAAATTTACGCGCGTCAAGTCTGCGGTGATATAAATGATCATCGTCGCCAAACGTGCGCGCGGCCCAGCATGCCAAATGTCGCCTGCGCGCGATGCAAATTAGTGAATCAGCGCAGGCTACTGCGTTGAGGCGAAGTAAGCCGCGACCGGATCAAAAATCTCGGCAATCCGTGGGACCATTGCTGCAGCCATGTGATTATTGTCAAAGTAAAGCGGCACGCCATCCATCAACAAATTACACCCTTCCGGGTCACAGAGTTGCTCATGTGTGCGCAACAGGGTGATCTGTCCCGCGGCATCCATCTGATCAAGAAATGCAATCATCGGGCCTTGCCGGGTCACCAGCACGTCATTTTCGATTGTCGCAATGTCCGCCAGAACGGCGTCGGTCAGGCGTCCTGTCAACTCGCTCATCACAAAGCGCCGCGCGGTGAAGTCGGGAAACTCCGGCGGTTGTTCGATGACAAAGACGTCCAGTCCGGCGGCGTCCAGCTGCGCGACCGTCTTCGCAAAGCGGTCAATGTAGACCGCGAACTGGTCGGCGCTTGGGTCATATGTACCACCCACTGGCCAAACCTTGATTTCGTTCTGCTGATCGGCACCGATGCCGACGCCCTGCCCGAAGTAGGCATACCGCCCCAGCATCACGACGGCGACGATCCGGTCATCATCCGCAATCAGCCTTTTGACAGCTGCATTGCGTCGCAAGCAGGCCTGATCGGTGGCAGCAGATGCAATCAATTCATCCACTTCAGTGTCAAACAGGGCAGGGCAGCCGCCGCTCCATACCATCAGGGCATGTTGGCCGGGCAGGGCGTCCTGAAACGCGTAGCGATAGGTTGGCGCGTGGGAATCGCCCCAGATCAAGGTATAGCTGTCGGCCTCAAACGGGGTGCCGATCTCGCAATACTCGATATCTTCCAGACGGGACTCTGCCGCGCTTAGCACGCAGTCCTCCGCCAGATCACCAAAGAGGTCAGTGGCCGCAATCGCAGCGCGCGTCCGCTCGTCAAATCGGTTTGGCATCCCGTTTTGCGCAAAGATGAACACACCAATGGCAAGCAGTGCACCCGATAGCGCAGCCGTGGTGCCAAAGACCGCCAGCTTTGACCGGTAGCCCCTGATCGCGCCGGTTCGGAACGGCGTCTCGACAAAGCGATAGCTGAGGTAGGACACCACCAGCGTAATTGCGAGCAGAACCACCATCTCAACCGCGCCGGCACCGTTCGTATCGGTGTAGCTGTAGATCACGACCAGCGGCCAATGCCAAAGATAGAGCGAGTAAGACAGCAAACCGATAAAGACCATCGGCTTCAGCGCGAGACATCTCTGCACGACTGTCGGCCGTTCCGGGTCCAGCTGGATCATGATCCATGTCCCCAGACAGACCGGCGCTGCGGCCAGTCCGGGAAATTTGGTTGTGGGATCAAAGACAAAGACCGGGATCAAGATCAGCAACAGACCGAAAATGGCCAGGGCTTCGTTGGCGGCGGCCGATGCGAACCGCGGCAGCGTGTAACACCCTGTGGCAACCAGCACGCCCAGCCCCAATTCCCAGATGCGCAAGGGGAACATGTAGAAGGCAAAGCTCATGTCATACTCGATCCAGATCACGGCCGAGATGAAAGACGCGATGCTGACACAGAGGAAGGTGAAGTAGAACTGGCGTCGCGACATCCAGGTCAGAAAGCCGACGGCCACCGGAAAGAAAATGTAGAACTGTTCTTCCACCGACAGCGACCATGTGTGCAGCAAAGGCTTGAAATGCGCCGCCGTGTCGAAATAGCCCGCCTCGCGATAAAACTGGATATTCGAAAGATAGACTGTGGCCGAGGCAAAGCTTTTGGAAAACTCGCGAAAATCGGCTGGCAACAGAAACAGATACGACAGGATGAGTGTCACGATCAGCATCAGGAAATAGGCCGGGAACAGCCTTCGCACCCGGCGGTAGTAAAAGTCCAGGAACGCGAATTTGCCTTGTTCGACCTCTTCAAAGATGCGGGTTGCGATCAGAAAGCCCGACAGAACGAAAAAGACATCAGGGCCGACGAACCCGCCCTCAAACCCCGGAAAACCAAAGTGAAAAAATACGATTGTGCTGACCGCGATTGCGCGCAGCCCGTCAATGTCGCGGCGATATTTCACAAGGCCCGTCCTTTTTGGCAAGCTGGCCGTCTGGCAGGTCTGACCTGCGCGACTGGCGGTTTGCACCGCTGTGATTGGTCAGTGAGCGCAGATTTGGGACGTTGGAAAAACAAGGCGATAACAAACTACTCTATAGTGAATGAAGCCGCGTAAGACGTCGACGCGCGGGGCAACAAGATGCGACAATAGGTTTCTAACAGTTGCCCGACAGATTGCCCAATTCGGCAAAGCGATCAAGCCCTTCCTTGGACACGTTGCCAATCGGGCAACAATTGCGATCAACCGTCTGACTTTGGCCCGTATCCGCCGCCGCCGGGCGTGTGCATGACAAAGACATCACCAATAGAAAGCTCTGCCTGATCATTGCCCGCCAGCGCCTCTATCCTGCCATCGGCACGGCGGATCGCGTTTTTGCCTGTCGCGCCCGGCTGCCCCCCTGCGCATCCCTGTGGGGGGACGATCCGGTGCGAGGACAACACGGTCACTGTCATGGCCTCGTCAAAGCGGAGCTTTCGGATAATGCCGTCACCCCCATGATAGTGCCCAGCACCACCGGAGCCATGGCGGATGGAAAACTCCTCCACCCGCACGGGAAAGCGGGTTTCCAGCACCTCCGGGTCTGTCATGCGGGTATTGGTCATGTGGCTGTGGACTGCGCTGGTCCCGTCAAACCCGTCGCCGGCGCCGGTGCCACCACAGATCGTTTCGTAATTCTGATAGGTCGCGTTGCCGTAAACAAAATTGTTCATTGTCCCTTGTGACCCGGCAATAACGCCAAGCGCACCATAGAGCGTATCGGCAATGGCCTGGCTGACCTCGGTATTGCCGGATATGACGGCAGCACCGGGTGCGGGGCTGATCATCGTGCCTTCAGGGACAATCAGGTTGAGCGGTTTCATACACCCCTCGTTCATCGGGATGTCGCTGCCGACCAACGTCCGGAAAACGTAAAGAACAACCGCGCGGCAAATTGCGAGCGGCGCGTTGTAATTGCCCGCCGATTGCGGCGATGTGCCGCCAAAATCAATCGTCGCGCTGCGACTGGCGTGATCAACCGCGATCTTGACGGCGATTTGTGCACCATCGTCCAGCGGGTAGGTAAATGCGCAGTCATGCAGCACGTCCAGCACCCGGCGCACGCTTTCTTCGGCGTTGTCCTGAACGTGCCCCATATAGGCGTGGACGCCAGCGACCCCGAACTGTTGCGTGATCTTGCGCAGCTCAGACGCACCGGTTTCATTTGCAGCAATCTGGGCAGTCAGATCGGCCATGTTCTGGTCAATGTTGCGGCAGGGATAGGGGCCAGAGCCGAGCAGGCCACGCGCTGCTGCCTCTTGCAGGACGCCTTCGCGAACCAGAAGGAAGTTGTCGATCAAAATCCCTTCCTCGGTGATTGTGGTGCTGTCCGGCGGCGCAGAACCGGGTGTCTTGCCACCGATATCGGCGTGATGGCCACGCGAGGCGACCGTATAGATGATCGTTTCCTTGTCATCGTCAAAGACCGGCGTGATCACGGTGACATCCGGCAGATGCGTGCCCCCGTTGAAGGGGTTGTTCATCATGAATACGTCACCGGGCCGGATGCGGCCCGCATTCTGTGTCAAGACCGTGCGCACGCTTTCTGACATTGATCCCAGATGCACAGGGACATGCGGCGCATTCGCAACCAGATCGCCATTTTGGTCGAAAATCGCGCAGGAAAAATCGTAACGCTCTTTGATGTTGACCGAATAGGCGGTGTTGGCGAGCGTCGCACCCATCTGTTC
>JAHDGO010000200.1 GCA_020627605.1 Yoonia sp. | reverse complement strand
GACCGGCCCGTTCAATCATGGACTTCGCTGGCTCCAGCGCGCCCAGGTCCAATAGCTTGTCCACGCGGGCCAGAAACAACGTGCCTTCTGATCCGGCCCCTTCAGGTGGATCTGCCTCTGCGAGCATCAGAACCTTCAGAAATTCCTGCAAGGCTGGCAGCATTTCCACGCTTTCCGCGCGGACGAGATCGACCAATGTGGCCTCATCACTGTTTGCCCAGATATCGCGGGGCAATCCGGTGACGGTGTCCGGCAGCAGGCCGATGGGGTCTTTTGATGGGCGGTCCAGCGGTGTGACGGTCACGTCCGGCGTGCTGGCGGTATCGGCGACAGGTGGCTCATAGGTTGGGGCCGGTTCCACACTGCGCGACAGCCATTCGATAGCTGACATGGGTTCGTTCTGCGCCGCCTCTTGTGCGGGCAGGGCCGTGCCTATCAGGCAAAGCGCGAGGATGCCCCCCTTATTCCGTCTGGATCGTGACAGGGCGCGTTACCTCTTGTGTGGGGGCGGCGAAATCTGCCGGAAAGAAGATCGGGCCGATATAGGCATAGGCGATCAATCCAAGCCCAGCGAGAATGGTGAGAAACAAGAGTGCTTTGATCAGTCGCCACATGGCCTGCCCCAATTCGTCTGTCTGCCGCAATACGTGGTCTGAATGCCACTTGATTTGGGGATTATATATGGCCTTTCGTGCAAGATCACGGCATTCATTCATTAATTTTTGATGCTCGGCGTCCGGCAGCCGAAAAGTAAGGACATCTGCATGGCCAACCCCACCCAATACCACCTGCGACGCACGGTTGTGCTGGTGGGGATGATGGGGTCGGGCAAGACAGCCATCGGGCGTGCCCTGTCCGCCCGGCTGGAGGTGCCGTTTGTTGATAGCGACGCCGCCATCGAAGAGGCCGCAGCGGCCAGTATCGCCGAAATCTTTGCCCGCGATGGCGAGGCGTTCTTTCGCAAGCGTGAGGCCGAAGTGCTCAAGCGGCTGCTGTCAGGTCCGCCTGGCGTCGTCTCAACCGGTGGCGGGGCCTTTCTGGCCGATGCCAACCGCGATGCTGTTGCAGCCCTCGGGGTGGCGGTCTGGCTGGATGCAGAGCTTGAAACGTTGTGGGAACGGGTTCGCCACAAGGACACACGACCCTTACTGCGCACTGCCGACCCCAAGGCGACGCTGACGTCGATCTATGAAGAGCGCACGCCGATTTACGCATTGGCAGGCCTGCGCATCGCGGTTGATGCCAGCGCCAGTATCGAACAAACAACCGATAGCGTGATCGCCACATTGCTGACCCGCCATGATATTCTGGAGACCACCTAGATGACCGCCAAAGTGCAAGTCGACCTGCCGGGGCGCGCCTATGACATTCTGATCGGCCCCGGCACGCTGGCCGAGGCTGGCACGCGCATCGCCGCCATGGGCGGGCGCAAGCATGTCACCATCCTGACCGATGAAACCGTGGCCGGTCTGCATCTGGACACGCTGCAACAGACGCTGAGAGCCGCCGGGCTGACCTCTGCCGCGCTGGCGCTGCCGCCGGGTGAGGCGACGAAGTGCTGGGCAGAGCTGGAACGCGCCGTGGTTGCTGGCCCAGAAGGTGGAGCGGGGCGATATCGTTGGCGCCTTTGGCGGTGGGGTGATCGGTGATCTGGCAGGCTTTGCCGCTGCGGTGCTGCGGCGCGGTGTCCGCTTTGTGCAGATCCCCACGACGCTGCTGGCGCAGGTCGACAGCTCTGTCGGGGGCAAGACGGGGATCAATTCACCCGCTGGCAAGAACCTGATCGGTGCGTTTCATCAGCCGTCGCTGGTACTGGCCGATACATCGCTGCTGGACACACTGACGCCGCGCGATTTTCTGGCAGGCTATGGCGAGGTCGTGAAATACGGGTTGCTGGGCGATGCCGTGTTCTTTGACTGGCTGGAAGCTGCAGGACCAAAGGCTGCCGCCGGGGATATGGATGCACGGGTACGCGCGGTCGAACGCTCTTGCCAGATGAAGGCAGAGATCGTGGTCCGCGACGAGACAGAGCAGGGGGACCGCGCGCTTTTGAACCTTGGTCATACGTTCTGTCATGCGCTGGAGGCGGCGACAGGCTATTCCGACCGCCTGCTGCATGGCGAAGGTGTGGCGATCGGCTGCGCGCTGGCGTTTGAACTGTCGGCGCGTCTGGGCCTTTGCAGTCAGGAAGACCCCAGTCGCGTGCGTGCCCACCTGCGAGAGATGGGCATGAAGGTCGATATCAAGGATATTCCGGGCGAGCTGCCTGACGCGGCGGCCCTTCTGGATCTGATGGGGCAGGATAAGAAAGTGCTGGATGGGCAGCTACGCTTTATCCTTGCGCGCGGGATCGGGCAGGCATTCGTGACGTCGGATGTACCAAAGGACACGGTGCTGGCGGTGCTCGACGATGCGCTGCGGGCCTAGGGCCTGCGGATGACCATTGCGGTCTTGTCTTCGCTGTTGAAACCTGCGGCGCGGTAGAAACCTGCGGCCCCGCGTTTTTTGCCGGTCATCAGCATGACCTTATACGCATTCGCAGCCCACGCCGCCTGCACCGCATGGGTCAGGAGTGCCTTGCCGATACCGCGCTTGCGATGGCTTTTTGTGACGATGACGTTTTCGATCAGCCCATAGGACCGCCCGCCCCATGTCGGGTTTGGCAGCAGATGCAATGTTGCCATGGCGATCAGACCTGTGCCGTCAAAGGCGCCATGGATCGTGGTGCCGGGATGCGCGATGACACGCAGAAAATCAGTGTTTTCAGTGACCTGCGGGCCGAAAGTCAGCTCATTGTAAAGGGTGATGGCAGCGTTCGCATCTGCCTGCCCCAACGGGCGCAAGTCGATGCCGGGGTCAATCGTTGTCATCGAACATGCTGATATCGTGTTTTCTGGCGAACCAGACGAACAGCGGCAGTTCCATGATGAAAAGGGTGATGATGGTGAAGATCACCCAGTTTGTGTTGAAGAACAGCAGGTTGAATGTCACCCCGGTGCCCCAGAACCAGCCGCCGGCAACCAAAAGCGCCAGCGCCGACAGCACCACATCAATGACCATGATCCGGTTCAGCGTCTTTTGGGCCAGCGTGGGATAAATGCCCAAATAGGCCACCCCAAGGATGACCGCATTCAGGATCAGGATTTGAAGCTCAGGTGCGACCTGCATGCCGGATCAGAACGGGATTTCGTCATCCATGTCGCCGCCGCCAGAGGGTGCGCCACCGCCGCTGTTGCCGCCGCCATAGCCACCGCCGGATGACCCGCCGCCGTAGCTGCTGCCGCCGCCGCCGCCATAGTTGCCGCCGCCACCACCGCCGCCTTCGCTGCGTCCGTCAAGCATGGTCAGCGTGCCGTCGTAGCCGTTCAGCACCACCTCGGTTGAATAGCGGTCCTGGCCGGACTGGTCCTGCCATTTGCGGGTCTGCAACTTGCCCTCGATATAGACCTTAGAGCCTTTGCGCAGATACTGTTCTGCCACGCGCACAAGGCCTTCCTGAAAAATGGCCACCGTGTGCCACTCGGTCTTTTCGCGACGCTCGCCGGTGTTCTTGTCTTTCCAGGTTTCAGAGGTGGCAATGCGGATATTGCAGACCTTGCCGCCGTTCTGAAAGGTGCGCACTTCCGGGTCTGCACCCAGCTTGCCGATAAGGATGACTTTGTTCACTGATCCGGCCATGGCGGCACCCCCCAAACGATTCTGCTTTGCTTATACGAAGCAACCGACACATGGCCTAACAAGGTTAACGAGAGGTTTCCAGAGGCGGGATTGGCCTTGGACCACAAAAACGATATGTCTTGCGGGTGAACGGGTGCGGGACCGGATAAAGATGATCAGAACGCGTATCGCTATCGGGTGTCTTGTCGCTGCTCTTGGCGGTCAGGCCATTGCGCAGGAACAGGTCTCGACCATGTCGCGCAATGGGCTGTTGCCAAGCCAGCTGTCGGTGCTGGATGGGCGGGCGTCAGAACAATATCAAAGCTCGGTCAGATTGCTGCCACCGCGCAGCAGTGATCTGCAACCGACGCCTGCCTATCTGGGCGGCTACGCTGGCCCGCATCTGGCACTGGCGCAGGCTGCGGCGCGCCGTCACGGTGTGCCAGAGGGGCTTTTCTTGCGCCTTGTCGAACAGGAAAGCGGGTGGAATGCCAACGCGGTTTCAGTCAAAGGCGCATTGGGTCTGGCGCAGCTGATGCCTGATACGGCGCGCGGACTGGGCGTTGATCCGCGTAATCCTGCAGCCAATCTGGATGGCGGCGCGCGCTATCTGCGCGCACAGTTTGAAACCTTTGGTTCATGGCCACTGGCGCTGGCGGCCTATAACGCCGGCCCGGGTGCGGTCACGCGCTATCGCGGGATCCCGCCATTTGCCGAAACGCAGAATTATGTCCGCGTGATCTGGGGCCAGAACTAGCCGAGGCTGTCTGACAGGCGCTGCACATCAGGGTCCGATAGCTGCGGTACGATCCGGTAAGCGGCGTTCACAAACAAGAACAACGCAAACCCCAACAGACCAAGGCAAAGTGCTGTGACAAGTACCTGCCCGTAGACCTGACCCGATAACCAGTCAAATGTCTGCGACAGACCGCCAGCCTCTTGTGGGTCCGCGCGCCACGCG
>JAHDGO010000199.1 GCA_020627605.1 Yoonia sp. | reverse complement strand
GGTTCTTGGCGCCGGTCACGTCGCGGCCTTGCAGGCGGTCATTGGCATAGGCCACAGCGTTTTGATAGGCGCTTTCAGCCTGCGCATACCCTTGCAGACCAACACCCAGACGTGCCTCGTTCATCATGGTGAACATGGCGCGCATGCCCTTGTGCTCTTCACCCACAAGATAACCAACAGCGTCATCGTAGTTCATCACGCAGGTGGAGTTGCCGTGGATGCCCATTTTTTCTTCGATCTTGCCGCAGCTTGCGCCGTTGCGCTGACCCAGAGAGCCATCGTCGTTCACAAGGAATTTCGGCACGATGAAAAGGGACACACCTTTGATACCTTCTGGCCCGCCCTGAATTTTGGCGAGGACAAGGTGGATGATGTTCTCCGCCATGTCGTGTTCACCAGCGGAGATAAAGATCTTCTGGCCAGAGATTTTGTAGCTGCCGTCGGTTTGTGGCACGGCCTTCGTGCGCATCAGGCCCAGATCGGTCCCGCAATGCGGCTCTGTCAGGTTCATGGTGCCAGTCCATTCGCAGCTGACCATCTTGGGCAGGTATTTCTGCTTCTGTTCTTCGGAACCATGGGCGTAGATCGCCGAATAGGCCCCGTGGGTCAGGCCCTGGTACATGTTAAAGGCCATGTTGGCGGAAACGAACGGTTCCTGCGCGGCGGTATGCATGACATAGGGCAGACCCTGACCACCATATTCTGGATCGCAATCCATGGCCGTCCAGCCGCCTTCTTTCATCTGCTCGAACGCTTCTTTGAAACCGGTCGGTGTACGCACCACGCCGTTTTCCAGAACGCAGCCCTCGGTGTCACCCACGACGTTCAGCGGATGCAGCACCTCGGTCGCTACCTTGCCTGCTTCTTCTACAACGGCGTTCGTAAAATCCCGGTCGAGGTCTTCGAACCCCGGAATGTCTTGTTCACTGACTTTCAGCAGGTCGTGCAGGACGAACTGAATGTCTTTGGTGGGTGCGTTGTAGATCGGCATCTGGTGTCTCTCCGTATGGTCGTATTGATGGCCGCGCCTGATTAGGCGGCGACCGTTTTCTCTTTGGCCAGTTGCGCCAGTTTGTCGGCACCCCAGACCATCTGTTCTTTCAGCTCATTGATCGCTTCTTCCAGCTCGGCCTTCTTGGCCTCCATCGCTGCAAGATGCTGTTCGGCAAGCACGTAGGTTTTTGACAGCTGTGCCTCTTGCCCATCGTTCATGTGATAAAGGTCAAGCAGCTGGCGTATTTCTTCGAGCGAGAAACCAAAGCGTTTGCCCCGCAGGATCAGCTTGAGCCGGGCGCGGTCGCGTTTCGTGAAAAGGCGCTTCTGGCCCTCACGAATGGGAAACAGAAGCTCTTTGGCCTCATAAAAGCGAAGTGTGCGCGGCGTTACGTCGAATGCGTCACACATATCGCGGATGTTCAACAAGTCAGTCGTCATTGTCATGTTCCTGATGCGTGTTTCGATGGCACGCACTTGCGGATGATAAAGCCACCTTACAAGCAAAGTTGACGCGCACGTAAACGTAACGTGGCGTCACGGGGAAGCTGACGAAAGGTCAGGAAAGAACAGCGGTCCGTTTGCGCAATGAAAAAACGGGGAAGAGCCGCGATTATTCCCCCTCAAAGCGCTTTTGTAAGGGGCTTTGGCCGGCGCATCGCGTCATGGGGTGCGCGTTTTTGCGCATTGTCCCACGCCGCTGACGACCGCCTTTGCAGGCAAGTGGCGGCGGATTTCCCGGTCATATATGCGTGAACGGGGCGTTACCCCAGCGTTTTGGCGGTCTCGTCGCGCAGGCTTTGAAGCTCGGCCATGGTTTCTTCCAACTGAGTCTTTTGATCTGAAAGCTCTTTCATCTGCCGATCAGCAAGAGCGACCCATTCGCGCATCTGCGCTTCGGTCCCTTCGTTTTCGTAGATCAGCAGCCATTGGCGGATATCTTCCAGCGCAAAGCCAAAACGCCTGCCGCGCAGGATCAGGGTCATGCGCGCCAATTCCTTTGGCCCGTAAAACCGCGAGCGTCCCTCTTTGTCGGGGGACAGCAATTCAATATATTCGTAATAGCGCAACGTGCGGGGGGTCACGTCAAACTTTGCGCACATCTCCTTAAATGACAGGCGTGTGTCCGACATGATTTCCTCCTTATGGTTGATGGTAGCGGCAAGTATTTGACGGGGCAACCGGGCGACTGGTCAAATCTTGGAAAGGACGGTATCGCAAAAGGGATAAGGAGCCGCAATTATGACCGACAGCCAACAGACCCGGCGCGAAATGCTGGCCCGCAGCTTTATCGAGGCAATCCCCCATGCGCAGGAGCTTGGGATGGAATTGACCGACGTCTCTGATGGCAAGGCAGTGATTGCCATGGACTATGACACCCGGCTGATCGGGGACCCTGAAACGGGGGTCATTCATGGTGGCGCGGTATCTGCATTGATGGATACATGTGCCGGTGCCGCCGTTATGGCGCATCCGGCGGCGGCTGTTGCAACGGCGACGCTGGATTTGCGGATCGATTATATGCGCCCCGCCAAGCCCGGCGACCGGATCACGGCCACCGCCGAATGCTATCATGTGACGCGGTCTGTCGCGTTCATCCGGGCGACAGCCGTTGACGGCGACCCGGCAAGACCCGT
Organism: Yoonia sp.; assembly: GCA_020627605.1. Classification (GTDB taxonomy): domain Bacteria; phylum Pseudomonadota; class Alphaproteobacteria; order Rhodobacterales; family Rhodobacteraceae; genus Yoonia. Next base: position 2,039 of record JAHDGO010000199.1, on the reverse strand, counting down.
CGCAACGGCAACAGGCGCCTTTACCATCGAAAGGGCCACAAAATGAGCCGCCGTCCCGAACCTGTGCAGGCGATCAAACAGCGCCGTGACGCGACGCTGCAAAATCTGGTGGCCGGTGTCCCCTACATTCAGTTTCTGGGCATTCAGATTGACCGCCGCGGCGACGAGCTGACGGCGGTGCTGCCTTACCATGACAAGCTGATCGGTAACCCGATGTTGCCCGCGCTGCATGGCGGCGTGACGGCCGCCTTTCTGGAAGTCACCGCGATCATGGAACTCAGCTGGCAGATGATCTGGGAAGATATGGAGGCGGGCAAGTTTGACGATAACGAACCGAAGGTCGCACTGCCCAAGACGATTGATTTCACCGTGGATTACCTCCGCTCTGGTCTGCCGCGCGATGCCTATGCGCGCGCGCGCGTCAACCGGTCTGGCAGGCGCTATGCCTCTGTCCATGTGGAAACGTGGCAGGACCATCGCAGCCGCCTTTTTGCTGCGGCGACCGGCCATTTCCTGATGCCTGAACGTGGTGGCTGATGCTGGCGCGTTGACGCACCGCAGGGTGCTGTCGATTGCGCTGCCGATTGTCCTGTCGAATGCCACGACCCCGATCCTCGGGATCGTCGACACCGGCGTGGTTGGCCAGTTGGGCGAGGCCGCACCGATTGGCGCGGTCGGCATCGGGGCCATTATCCTGACGTCGATCTACTGGATTTTCGGGTTCTTGCGGATGGGTACAACCGGGCTGACCTCGCAGGCCAGCGGGGCAGGGGACGGGCAGGAAGTTGACGCGCTGTTGTCGCGGGCCTTGCTGATCGGTCTGACAGCCGGGGTGATCATGATCGCAGCACAGGCCGTGCTTTTTCGCGGGGCGTTCTGGGTCTCGCCCGCCAGTGCGGCCGTCGAAGGGCTGGCGCGCGACTACATGGTCATCCGCATCTGGTCGGCCCCGGCGACTATTGCACTCTACGGTATCACTGGATGGCTGATCGCGCAGGAACGGACGCGAGCGGTTCTGGTTATTCAGGTCGGCATGAACGGGGCCAACATCCTGCTCAGCTATCTGTTGGGCCTGCAACTGGGCTGGGGTGTGTCAGGTGTGGCATGGGCCACATTTATCGCCGAATGGGGCGGGTTGGCGTTGGGGCTGTGGCTATGCCGCGCCGTCTTTTTCAGATCAGCATGGCTGTCGCGCGACCGGGTCTTTGATCTGGCACAGCTGAAGCATATGGCGGTCGTGAACACTGATATCCTGATCAGGTCCGTTTTGCTGCAGGCGATCTTCGTCAGCTTTTTGTTGTTCGGCTCTGATCTGGGCGACGTGCAGTTGGCGGCCAACCAGATCTTGATGCAGTTCCTGCAGGTGACGGCCCATGCGCTTGACGGGTTTGCCTTTGCGGCAGAGGCGCTGGTGGGTCAGGCCCTTGGCGCAAGGGCGCGGGCCGCACTGCGGCGCGCCGCCTTTCTCAGCAGCCTTTGGGGGGCGATTGTCTGTGTCGGGCTTGCGTTCAGTTTCGCGTTATTTGGCGGCATGGTCATTGATATCCTGACGACGGCGCCGGATGTGCGCGCGGCGGCGCGTGACTATCTGCCTTACATGGTGGCCGCCCCGGTGATCGGGCTGGCGGCGTGGATGCTGGATGGCATCTTCATCGGGGCGACACGCACTACGGATATGCGCAACATGATGATCATTTCTGCTGCGGCCTATTTCGCCGCCGTGATCCCGCTGATGGCGGCTTTCGGCAACCATGGTCTGTGGATGGGGCTGCTGTTCAGTTTTGTTGTGCGTGGTGCGACGCTGGGCTGGAACTATCCCGCACTTGAGGCGCAGGCAGATAGGTCAAAGCCAGTCGCCACGCCCTGACCCCACGGCCTCTGCCACATTGGCAAAGCCGTCCTGCGCCAGGAGCGCATCAAGCCCCTGCGCGATCTCACCTGCCAGCGAAATCCCACCATACACCAGCGCGGTATAAAGCTGCACCGCTGATGCACCTGCCTTGATCTTGGCATAGGCCTGCGCGGCAGAACCGACACCG
>JAHDGO010000198.1 GCA_020627605.1 Yoonia sp. | reverse complement strand
CGCCGAGGATATGATTGAGCGTTTGCGGACTGGCGAATATCACGCCTTCACCGGCCCGATCAACAAGCAGGACGGCACTGTCTGGCTGGCCGATGGTGAAATTGCCGATGACGGTACACTGGCTGGCATGGATTTCTACGTCGAAGGTCTGACCGCCGAAATCCCGCAATAAGCGTTTGATTCGCCACACTTTGTTGAGGCCCCGCTTTTTGTGGGGCCTTTTCTTGTCAACAACATGACTCTAAGGCGAGTTATGCAACACATGCTATCTTTTTGGGTAGCATTTATCCGCTTTTGGTTGAAACCGACAGGCGCAATGCGGCACAACTGACCGGACGAAAGTAGTCAGATGACTATGTCAAAGTGCGATTGGCCGATCCGTGGGGGCGCGGCTGGTGGTGCTTAAGTGTGAATATTTATGTGTAGGCCAAAGGCCGCGTGACCAAAGGACCCCCATTTCCATGACAAATCAATCGACTGGCGTAAGCCTTAAGAATTCCGTTCGCACATCTGTCTGCGCCGTGGCCATGACCGCAACGCTGGCGATGCCTGCCGCAGCAAACAACACCGCCGGTCAAGACACCGGGCAGGTCGTTCTGGCCCAGCAGGTCGAACAGGACGGCGCAAGCCAGCGGATCAACCTGTCTGGCAAGCTGCGCATGCTCAGCCAGCGGGTCACTGCTGCGGCGTGCTACACCCAATCCGGCATTGACAGTGAAGCCAGCGCAGATGTGCTGAATGCGGCGACCAAGGAATTTGAAGACATTATTGCCGGGCTTGAATTCGGCGACGAAAACCTTGGCATCTTTGGCGCTGAAGAACGGCGCAAAACACTGTTCGGCCTCGGCAAACTGAACGAGATCTGGATGCCTGTGGGTGGTCTTGCCCATGCCGTAGGCGACGGAAACGGCAGCATGGACGATGTGACATCCATGGCAGAGCAAGCCGCGCCATTGCTGGAAATGGCGCAAACTCTGGTAACCGAGATCAGCGGCCAATATTCCAACCCGGCTGAAATCATTCAAGCCAATGCAATGCGGATCGATATCGCGGGCCGTCAGCGTATGCTGGCCCAGCGCATGTCCAAGAACGTCTGCCTGATTTCCGCTGGCATCAATGTCGAAGCGGCAACAGAGGAACTGCGCGGTGCGGCGGAGATCTTTGAAACCTCGTTGATGGCGCTGCGCAACGGCATGGCGGCAGCTGGCATTCAACCGCCACCAAATGACGAAATTTCCGACCAGCTTGGCGAAGTCGCAGCGATCTGGGGTGAGGTGAAGCCAATTGTGACCATGACCTTGAATGGTCAGATGCCCGACGCAGAGCAGCTGTCGCTGATGTTCCACCGCGCCAATGCACTGACCGGTGCGATGAACACCGCCGTTGGCATGTATTCTGCGGACTCAAAGCAGGCCACCTGATCTTGCCGACACACGCCCTTTAAAGGCTGGCCGAAGATATGTTCTTCGGCCAGAGTAACCTGAAAAGGGGGGGGCAAGCATGGCAGACACACTGGCCTTGATCGGCGTCAAAGGCGGGCCGGCGATCCGGCCCGGCTCTCATATGCCGACGTCGATGCTTTTGCGCATGGATGGGCGGACGATCCTGATTGACGCGGGTCTTGGCGTCACACGCGGGATTTGTGATCAAGGTGTGCCGCTGACAGCGATTGACCTGATCGTCATCACTCACCTGCATTCCGATCATTACCTTGATCTTGGGGCTTTCTTTCATACGGCTTGGACAGCAGGGCTGAACCGGACAATCCCGGTGATCGGTCCTGCAGGCCTTGATGACTATTGGGCCGGGTTCCAGGCCGCCATGCGCTTTGACATTGACCTGCGTATCCGCGACGAAGGTCGCTGCGATTTCGACAGCCTTGCTGATATTCAGGTGATAGGGGAAGAGGTGCAATTCGGCAGCGTCACGATGCGCAGTATGCGCAACGTGCATCCCCCCATCACGGACACGTTCGCCCTGCGGTTCGACGGGGCAGCGCACAGCGTCACCCTGTCCGGCGATACCGCCTATATGCCTGAAATGGCCGATTTCGCCCGCGGCTCTGATCTACTGGTACACGAAGCGATGTTGCGCGACGGGGTCGAGGCACTTTGTGCGCGCATGACCAATGGGGACGACAGGCTGCGCACCCATATCCTGCGCAGCCATACGGACGCAGCGGACGTCGGCCGGATCGCAAGGGATGCCGGTGTCAAACAGCTGGCTCTCAACCATATGGTGCCTGACGGCGATCCGGACTTCACCGATCAGCACTGGCAGGATGCGGTGCGGCAGCACTGGGACGGGCCGTTCTTTCTGGGCAAGGACGGGATGTGCATCCCGCTATAGCGCTTGGGCGCACATCGTCATATTTTCCGCAGGCGTTAACGTCTCAACAGAACTCCTCGGCTATAGCCGGATCTTGTCTGAAACAGTCATGATACGGGATTTGTCTTGCAGCCAGTCATCCACCTGTCGGTTGGCGCCACCGCTTGCCTGAGCGGCATTGCCAGCCCTTGTGTACCCCGCCTGTCCCACACCAGCGACGAGGCGCCAACCGGGCATGCATGAACACGCTTATTCTCGTATCGCTTGTTTGCACGCCAGCGACGGGCTGATCGTGATGAGCATGGATGGCCTGATCCGCTGGGCCAATCCGGCCTATTGCAAGATGATGGGTTATGCGCCTGCTGAAATCATTGGACGGCATCCGCTGACCTTTGCCCCCCTGCCAGAAGAACGCTGGGACGCTGCAGCGCTCGAGGGCTTTGACCTTGCGGCCCATATCAAAAAGCTCAAACCGCGCGAGATCCGTCAAAACATGCGCAAGGATGGCAGCACATTCTGGAACGAGCTTGCCATGTCGCTGCACGAAACGTCCGAGGGCACCTGCTACGCCGTATTGGTCTGCCGGGATGCGACAGCAAGCATCGAAAGGGAACAAAAGCTAGAAGCCACAACGCGCAGACTGGCGCATATCGCAATGCATGACGCCCTGACCGGTGTGGCCAACAGGGCCGCGCTGGCACGTTTTCTGGACAAGGCCCTGCAAGACGCCAACGGCAAGAATGCGCGTATCGGCGTGCTGCATATCGACCTTGATGAGTTCAAGCAGATCAATGACACCCATGGCCATGCGGCAGGTGATGCCGTACTGAAGGCTACCGCCAAGCGGCTGCAGAAAGCGATCCGTCAGACCGATCTTGTGGCGCGGGTCGGCGGCGATGAATTTGTGATCGTTTGCTCCGCGGTCACGACGTTGGACACCCTGCGCGACATTGGCACGGCGCTGATCAAGGCCGCGAACCTGCCGGTGCCTTGGCAGAATGGAACAATCAATTGCCGGATCAGCATCGGTGCGGCCCTGTCGCAACCTGATACGACCGATGCTGACACCTTGCTGCTGCAGTCGGACTTTGCGCTCTACGACGCTAAACGCAGCGCCAGAGGCCAGATCACCACCTATGATTCCGACCTGCATCAACGCCACGCACGGGCGGTTGACCTGCAGGCCGACCTGCAAGACGCTGTTCAGAACGGGACGCTGTCATTTGTCTTTCAACCGGTTGTTGGAAAGCCCGCTGGCGTTGTCAGGGGCCTCGAAACACTCGTCCGCTGGCACCACCCTACCAAAGGGCTGATCATGCCGGACGAAGTGATCCCCCTGGCGCAAAGAATTGGTGTGATGGCAGATATCGACATGCTCGCGATGCACGCGGCACTCGACCTCAAGACCAAACTGAACGCATGGGGGCATGGCAACGTCTTGACCAGTTTCAACGCCTCATCCGAACTGCTGGCGCGATCCGACTTCTGCGACCACCTTTTGTCTGGCTTGGCCTTCCGCGATCTCAGCCCTGACGATGTCATCGTAGAGGTGATCGAAACCGTCGTGATTGAGGGCAACAGCGTTGCAAGCCCGTTTGCCCGGACCATTGCCGATCTGGACGCGGCAGGCGTGTTCACCGTGCTGGACGATTTCGGACGCGGCAACGCCGGCATTGCGCAATTGGCCAAGCTGGCGATCAAAGGGGTCAAATTCGACAAATCACTGGGGATGAGCATTCTGACTGACCCTACCATGCCGATCATCTACAAAACCCTTGTCGGGCTCTGCAACGATCTGGACCTGCGCATGGTGACCGAAGGGGTGGAAACGGCCGAACAGGCAGATGCGCTGCGTAAACTGGGCTGCAGCAATATTCAGGGTTTTCTGATTGCCAAACCGCTTGATCCCGACGATCTGCGCCCATGGCTCGATCACTACACCGCATCGGCAATTGCCCCTGCCGAACCCCGCCGCTATCTAGGGACAAACTGAAACATCCGCGGAGCGTCCCCAATGGCCAGCAATCAATTCGTCTACTTCATGGACGGCGTATCCAAAACCTATCCCGGCGGGAAAAAGGTCTTTGAAAATATCCGCCTGAACTTTCTGCCCGGCGTGAAAATCGGCGTGGTCGGCGTCAACGGCACGGGTAAATCGACGCTGATGCGGATCATGGCCGGTCAGGACAAGGAGTTCTCGGGCGAGGCCTGGGCCGCCGAAGGTGCGCGCGTCGGCTATCTGCCGCAGGAACCTGACCTCGACCCCAACCTGACTGTGCGCGAAAATGTCATGCTGGGCGTGGCTGACAAAAAGGCGATCCTCGACCGCTACAACGAAGTGGCGATGAACTATTCCGAGGAAACCGCCGATGAGATGGCGCAGCTCCAGGCTGAGATCGACCG
>JAHDGO010000197.1 GCA_020627605.1 Yoonia sp. | reverse complement strand
AGATGCGCAATTCCGTCGCTGATGCCCCGCAGTTCGTCGTCCAGCCAATCTGCATCCGCCTTTGGGAAATCGCGCAATACGTAGCCCGGCACGGCGTCCTTGTGGCCGGGATGGCCCACACCCATGCGCACCCGGTCATAGTCAGGCCCGATATGCCCGTGAATGGACCGCAGCCCATTGTGGCCCGCATGGCCGCCACCGGTTTTCAGGCGGACCTTGCCGGGGGCCAGGTCAATTTCGTCATGGAAGACGATCACGTCGGCCGGGTCCAGCTTGAGGTAGCGCATCGCCTCGCCCACGGACTGGCCTGACAGGTTCATGAATGTTTCGGGTTTCAGCAGCGTCACCCGTGTCGACCCGAACCGGCCATCGCATGTTTGCCCTTGAAACTTGCTGCGCCAGGGCGAAAACCCATGCTCTGCCGCGATGCGGTCCAGCGCCATAAAGCCGATGTTGTGACGGTTGCGCGCGTATTTCGCACCGGGATTGCCAAGGCCAACAAGAAGTTTCATGGCGGCAATCTAGCCTGTGCCGCAGGGCCGCGCCAGTCGCAGATGGGCGAAATCATCCAGCGCTGCCAAATGCCTTGCCGCAAAGAAAAAGGGGCGCCCACCATTGGGGCGCCCCTTTGCGACAACCGATTGCGTTGTCTTATTCTTCGTCGCCAGCGTCGTCGTCGCCTGCGGTTGGTACTTCATCCGCTGCGACGTCTTCGCCGTCGTCATCCTCGTCTTCGGCCAGCACGGCACGTGGCGCGGTGATGGTGGCGATGACAAAGTCACGATCAGAAATGACCGGTGTTGCACCTTCTGGCAGGGTCACGCTGCTGATCGAAATGGTGTCGCCCATCTGGGCTTCGGCCAGATCAACAGTCAGATGATCAGGGATATCGCCAGCGATCACGCTCATCTCGACATCGGCACGGATGACGTTGAGCACGCCGCCTGCTTTCACGCCGGGGCATGTGTCTGCATTCAGGAACTCGACCGGAATGAAGATGTTCACGCGGCTTGTACGCTTCAGGCGCATCAGGTCGATGTGCGTCGGCAGGTCCTTGACCACATGGCGCTGCACGCCACGGCAAATGACGCGGACGTCGTCCTGACCTTCAATCTTGAGATTGTGCAGGGTCGACATAAAGCCGCCTTTGCGCAGCTTGGTCAGCAGGTAGTTGAAGTCGATGCTAATCGCCTGTGGGTCTGCCCCACCGCCATAAACAATGCCAGGTACGTCGCCATCACGGCGAGCTTGGCGGGCGGCCCCCTTGCCTGTCCCCGCGCGTACCTTGGCGTTCAGATCTGGGATCTTTCCAGCCATAGTATTTCTCCGATATGTAGGGGCCCGCCTCCAAGGGTGTCCGAGCCCGATGAAGCCCGGCGTATAGGACGTCTGTGACAGTTTGAAAAGAGGTTTTATCGCGCCTTTACGCTTTGAAACTTGCTTTGGAATTGGGGCTGGTCCACCAAGCGTTTCATGTCTGTTTTGAACGCCCTCATCGTTTCGCGCCGCCCTGCGACCGCCTTTGTCGTCGTTGGCCTTTTCTGGGGCTGTTTTGCGGCCCATGTCCCGGTGTTGAAGGCACAGTTAGGCGCGTCGGACGCCCTGTTCGGGATACTTCTTTTGGGGTCTGCCACCGGGCTGGTCTCATCAATGTGGCTGGCCCCGCGCGCCGACCGGTTTTTTGGCGGGCGGGGCATGCAGGTCGGGGCGGCAATGCTCGCCGTGGCATGGCTGCTGCCGGGGCAGATGACGGTGCCGGTCCTGTTTGCGCTGTCGATGGGCTTTGTCGGGCTCGCCTCTGGCCTGTTAGACGTGATCATGAACGCAAGGGTGAGCGAGCTTGAAGCCGCCCACGACCTGCCATTGATGAACGCCAACCATGCGATGTTTTCAGTGGCCTATGCGATTGGCGCGCTGGTCGCCGGATTCACGCGCGAGGCTGGTGTGCCGCCGACAGTTGTCTTTGCGGGTTTCGGGGCCGTTGTGGCCCTCATGATCCCCTTCATCCGTATGGATGTGGCCGCCGTCCCCCCAGCGGATGAAAATGCCGGTGGCTATCCGTTGTGGCCGATTGCGCTCTGCGGTGCGATCGTGCTGGTGGCTTTCATGTCAGAGGCCACGGTAGAGGCATGGTCGGCGCTGCATGTCGAACGCACGCTGGGTGGCGGCGCGGCAGAGGGTGCGCTGGGACCCGCCATGCTGGGCCTGACCATGGCTGTGGGCCGGTTTTCCGGGCAGGTCGTGGCGGCACGGCTGCGCGAAGTGGCCGTTGTATTCTGGGCGGCGGCACTGTCGGCCATTGGTGCTGTCATTGCGGCACTCGCCCCGACGCCCATGGTCGCCTATCTGGGCTTTGGCGTTCTGGGGCTTGGGGTGTCGGTCATCGGCCCGATGGGGCTGGCGCTGGTGGGCAAGGTTGTGGCCCCGCATCTGCGGACAGAGGCAATCAGCCGCGCGGCGGTCATCGGGTTTTCAGGGTTTTTCTTTGCCCCAATGCTGATGGGGCTGGTGTCGGATGCGTTTGGCCTGCGGGTGGCGTTCCTTGGTGTGGCTGTACTGCTCAGCCTTGCTGTTCCGCTGGCGATCCTGGCGGGCCGTTTGCCGCAGACGGTGCGCAAGTCGGCGCAGACATAACAGAAAGGGCAAACGCCGGTTTGGCGTTTGCCCTTCAATCTTCTGCTGTGCTGATCGGCGAATGCGCGATCAATACAACGTAGAAGTTCTTACTCGTCGTCGTCTTCAGCGTTCACTGCAGCTGCGATCAGCAGGGCAGCAAGCACACCCAGAACAACGTATGTTGGGCTGATGGAAGAAGTTGGCTCCATCATTGGCTCTTCAACAACAACGGGTGGCTCCATAACTTCTGGTGCCATGCCGCCAGCGAAGGCAGTTGTGGACAGTGCTGCGATGGAAGCGGCAGCAGCGAGAGTTGTAGCGATGCGCATAGGTGATACTCCTTGATCTTCTTTTTGCGTGGCAGGACACGCCACAACATGCAGCGCCCCCAGGTCCGCCCCGACTCTTATCGTCATGGGCGAAATCGTCAATGCTAACCCGCACGGCGAGTGGTGTTTCCGGGATACATGTGGCTAAAATGTTGATTTTTTCGCGATTTCCGACCGAATTTCCGCGCATGTGACATTTCAGGGAACTTTTCATTGCCCTGTAGCGTTTCATCATTTCGCATCATGCAAGCCGGTGCAGGCTAAGCTGGCGAAATTGTTGCAAATTGTAACCAGTTGCGCGGGAATTGGCCGTCCCATTTATGTCATGTGATGTCGATTCCATTCACAGGCGATTGAAATATGACATTCACCCCTGCGCCCAGCGACCGGCGAAATCCTCTGGCACCAGCAAGATATCTTTGTCCAGCGTCGTCACATCGCGCCGCCCGCATAGCGCCATCGTGGTGTCGAGTTCCTTGTGAATGACCTCCAGCGCTTTGGTCACGCCAGCCTCGCCCATCGCCCCCAGACCGTTGACAAAGGCACGCCCGATGTAGGTGCCCTTGGCCCCCATCGCCAGCGCCTTCAGCACGTCCTGACCGGACCGGATACCGCTGTCGAGATGGACCTCGATCTTGTCGCCGACCGCATCCATGATCGCTGGCAACGCCTTGATGGACGACAGCGCCCCGTCCAGTTGCCGCCCGCCGTGGTTTGAAACAACAATCGCATCCGCCCCCAGTGCCGCAGCCTTGCGTGCGTCGTCAGCATCAAGAATGCCTTTCAGGATCACCTTGCCGCCCCACATTTTCATCAGTTCTGCGACTCGGTCCCAATCGAGGGCCGGATCAAACGCCTCTGCCGTCCAGGACGCGAGCGAAGATGGGTCCTTCACACCCGATGCATGGCCCACGATGTTTCCGAAGAAGCGCCGCTTCGTTTGTAGCATCTCAATCCCCCAGCCCCATTTGGTGGCAAGGTCCGCCATGCTGGCCATGGTGAATTTCGGCGGCGCTGACAGGCCGTTTTTCAGGTCCTTGTGCCGCTGCCCCATGATTTGCAGATCAAGGGTGATCACAATCGCCGAACAGCCCGCATCGCGCGCCCGGTCAAACAGGCGGCGCATGAAGTCGTCGTCTTTCAGTGTGTAGACCTGAAACCAGAACGGCTTTGTTGTATGGGCAGCCACATCCTCGATCGAGCAGATGGACATCGTCGACAGGGTGAAGGGCACGCCGAATTTTTCGGCAGCACGCGCCGCCTTGATCTCTCCATCCGCTGATTGCATCCCGGTCAGCCCGACAGGGGCCAGAGCAACGGGCATCGCCACATCTTCGCCGATCATCTGACTGGCGGTGGTCCGGTTGGTCATATCAACCGCAACCCGCTGGCGCAGACGGATCTGGTCAAAATCAGATGTGTTTTCGCGAAAAGTCTGTTCCGTCCAACTGCCGCTTTCGGCGTAGTCATAGAACATTTTTGGCGTGCGGCGTTTGTGCAGGCGCTTGAGGTCCGCGATTGTCGTGATGACGGGCATGGCAAATCCTGAAATTGGTCAGGTATTTTTACCAGTTTGTCCGTTTCCGCGCAAGCGCCTCAACCCCGGTGTGCGCCATCTGCAAGAGATTTCACAAAGGCCAGCACATCTGCCACGCTGTCCCCATTGCCGATTTTGTCGACAATGGCAGAGCCGACGACGGCACCATCCGCAATGGCGGCAATGGCGGCGGCAGCGTCCGGCGTCTTGATGCCAAAACCCACGATGACCGGCAGCTCGGTGGCGGATTT
>JAHDGO010000196.1 GCA_020627605.1 Yoonia sp. | reverse complement strand
GATGCTGCAGCAGGAAGGCATCACCTTTAATGTGCTGAATGCGCGACAACACGAGCAGGAAGCGCAGATTGTTGCCGATGCGGGGAAACTGAACGCCGTGACAATCGCCACCAACATGGCTGGGCGTGGCACCGATATTCAGCTGGGTGGCAACGTGGAAATGCGTGTGCTGCAAGCCGTTGCAGATGACCCGGATGCGGATATCGAGGCGCTGCGCGCCAAGATCGAGGCCGAGGTTGCCGACGAAAAGGAAAAGGTGAAAGAGGCCGGTGGTCTGTTTGTTCTTGCCACCGAACGCCACGAAAGCCGTCGGATCGACAACCAGCTGCGCGGCCGTTCCGGCCGTCAGGGTGATCCGGGACGCTCTGCCTTCTTTCTGTCGCTCGAAGACGATCTGATGCGCATCTTCGGGTCGGAACGGCTGGACAAGGTGCTGTCCGGTTTGGGCATGAAAGAGGGCGAGGCGATTGTGCACCCATGGGTGAACAAGTCGCTGGAGCGCGCGCAGGCCAAGGTCGAGGCGCGCAACTTTGACATCCGCAAGCAATTGCTGAAATTTGACGATGTGATGAATGATCAGCGTAAGGTGATCTTCTCTCAGCGCCGCGAGATTATGGAGGCCAAAGACCTGTCGGATGTCACCAAGGACATGCGTGATCAGGTGATTGACGATCTGGTTGATCAATATATGCCGCCAAAATCCTATGCAGATCAATGGGATACAGAAGGGCTTTATGCGGCTGTCATTGAAAACATCGGCATTGATGTGCCGATCATCAACTGGGCGGCAGAAGAAGGCGTGGATGATGATGTGATCCGTGAACGCCTTGAGGAAGCCGCTGACAAATACATGGAAGAAAAGGCGGCAGCCTTTGGCGACGAGACGATGCGCAGCGTCGAAAAGCAGATCCTCTTGCAGACCATCGACGCCAAATGGCGCGAGCATCTGTTGACCCTGGAACACTTGCGGTCGGTTGTCGGTTTCCGGGGATATGCCCAGCGTGACCCGTTGAACGAATACAAGACCGAAGGCTTCCAGCTGTTTGAAAGCATGCTGGATGGGCTGCGCACGGATGTGACCAAGAAGCTGTCACAGATCCGGCCAATGTCGAAAGAAGAACAGGAACAAATGATCGCGCAGATCAGGCAACAGCAACAGGCCGCAGCACAGGCGGCGGCTGCCGCTGCGGGGGCCGGTGCTGCTGGCGCTGCGACCGGCGCGGCGGCGGGGGCTGTGAAAGAGGGTTTTGATGAAAACGACCTTGGCACCTGGGGCAACCCCGGGCGGAATGACGCCTGTCCTTGCGGATCCGGGAAAAAGTTCAAACATTGCCATGGGCGTCTTGCCTAAATTTTGACATAATCGGAACATGCTAAAACCTTTGACGGGTCCCGCTGTTGTCATGCTGGGCCTGCATCACACTCTGCAACGCTGCCGCGCTTGTGAGGTTGGGGAATGTCTCGCATCAAGACTGTCAAATCAGTTGCATCGACACTGACGATCGCCATCGCGGTTGGCTTTTTGATGCAATATGGCGATGCGGATAGCGGCGCCGGCAATGCCGGCACCGACGAACAGCTGGGGCAGATGCGTGGCACCATGATGCTTGCCACCAACCCGCAGGGTGAACCGGTCTTTGGTGTGCCCAACGTCGTCACGCAACCGGCCAATCACGCTGCAAACGTCCGCCAGATCGTTGCGGTTGACGCGGTCTACACTGAATTCTCTGTCCCCGACATGGGGACCATCATGGCCATTCCCCTGCCCGGATGCGGCACTTCGCTGACGGCACAGCGCAAACCGGCAGCGATGGTTGATTTGGTTATCTCATCCCCCTGCCATCAGAACGCAAATTTCGTCGTGGAACACGAAGGTCTGCGGTTCACTGAATGGACAGACAGCGAAGGCAAAGCCGTGATCGAGGCACCGGCGCTGGTCGCGCAGGCAAAGTTCAACGTGGCGTTTGACAATGTGCAGGCGCAGTCGGTCGAGGTTTTCGTGCCTGAGATCCGCCGTTTTGACCGTGCCGTGTTGCAATGGCAAAGCAAGAACAACGTGCAGCTGCACGCCTTTGTTGATGATGCAGACGTTGGGCAGACAGGCCACGTCTGGTCTGCGTCCAGCCACACCCCCGAAGACGCGCGCAACGGCACCTATGGGTTTGTCCGCTATCTTGGATCGACCGATGGTGAATTGCCCTATCAGGCAGAGGTTTACACCTTTCCCGCCGACCTGATGAACAGGGAAGGCAATGTCAGTCTGCGCATTGGCGTTTCGGTCTCTGGTCAGAACTGTGAACGCGAGGTGGATGCCGCGACGATCCAGACCAACGCAGGTGACAAGCTGCTGTATGACAGCATTGCGATCCAGATGCCGTCCTGTGACCGCATCGGTCAGGTCGACTTTGTCGATGATCAGTTCGCCGATCTGACGCTTGCAGCCGGCGAGTAGCACGGCACCCTAGCCGTCCAAGAACCCTTCTGCCCGAAAACTCAATTCACATGATTTTCCAATGATCAGGTGGTCATGGACCGTCAGGCCCAGCGCACCGGCGGCAGTTGCGATTTGCCTGGTCATGTCGATATCCGCCTGTGACGGGGTTGGATCGCCAGACGGATGATTGTGAACCAAAATGAGCGCGGATGCGTTCAGTTCCAACGCGCGCTTGACCACCTCGCGCGGATAGACCGGCACATGATCGACAGTCCCCTTGGCCTGCTCTTCGTCGGCGATCACCACGTTCTTGGTGTCCAGAAACAAGATGCGAAACTGTTCTGTTGTGCGGTGGGCCATTGTGGTGTGGCAATAATCCAGCAGCGCGTCCCAGCCTGACAGGACATGTCGCTGCATCATCCTGGCGCGCGACAGGCGGTGGGCTGCGGCCTCGATCACCTTGATCTCAATCGCGACGGCATCGCCGACACCGTCAACATCGCGCAATTGCTGGGCAGTGGCGGACAGCACCCGGTTGAAGTCGCCAAAAACCTCGATCAACCGTCTGGCCAGCGGTTTGACATCCTGTCGCGGGATCGCCCGAAACAGCACCAGTTCCAGCAATTCATAGTCCGGCATGGCCTGCGCACCGCCATCCATGAACCGCGCCCGCAGACGCTTGCGGTGATCACGGATGTAGGACGGCAGACGACCCTGCGCCAGGGGCACAGCCTCCGTCACATCGTCCAGATCAGAGAAAAGAGAGGGCGCTTCGGCAAAGTCAGGCATAAAGCCACTTTGCCGAAGACTTGGTTACCGAAGGGTTAACCCTTCATCGAGTCCCAGAAGCTTTTGACCGAGTTGAAGAAGCTGGACCCTTGCGGGTTGTTCTCTTCACTCAACTGATCGAACTCGCGCAGGATTTCGCGTTGGCGGGCGGTCAGTTTCACCGGCGTTTCGACCGCCAGTTCAATGAACATGTCACCCGTACCACCGCCGCGCAGCGCCGGCATCCCTTTGCCGCGCAGGCGCATCTGACGACCCGATTGCGAGCCTTCGGGCACCTTCACCCGGCTGCGGCCACCATCAATCGTCGGCACTTCAATCTCTCCGCCCAAGGCCGCACTGGCAATGGAAACAGGGACACGGCAGTAAAGGTTGGTTCCGTCGCGTTCAAAGAGGGCATGGTCCTGCACCTCGATAAAGATATAAAGGTCGCCGGTCGGTCCGCCGCGCATGCCGGCCTCGCCCTCGCCCGCAAGACGAATGCGGGTGCCGGTTTCGACACCGGCAGGGATATTGACGGACAGCGACTTTTCCTTTTCGACACGACCCTGGCCATGGCAGGTGCCACATGGGTTCTTGATCGTCTGGCCCATGCCGGAACAGGTCGGGCAGGTGCGTTCAACGGTAAAGAAACCCTGCTGGGCGCGTACCTTGCCCATACCGGAACAAGTCGGGCATGTCTGCGGCTCTGATCCGCCTTCGGCACCGGTGCCATTACAGACACCACAGCTGACAGCAGTAGGCACATTGATGGTCTTTTGCAGCCCTGAAAACGCGTCTTCCAACTTGATCCGCAGGTTGTAGCGCAGGTCGTTGCCGCGCTGGGCCGCGCTGCGCCGTCCGCCACCACGGCCACCGCCCATGAAGTCGCCAAAAAGGTCATCAAAGACGTCGGAAAAGGCACTGCCAAAGTCACCCTGACCCGGACGCGGACCACCACCGCCGCCCATGCCATTTTCAAAGGCCGCGTGACCGAAGCGGTCATAGGCTGCCTTTTTGTCGGCATCCTTGAGCACCTCATAGGCCTCATTGGCCTCTTTGAACTGGGCCTCGGCGTTGGGATTGTCGGCGTTGCGGTCGGGGTGCAGCTCTTTCGCCTTTTGACGATAGGCTTTCTTGATTTCGGCGGCATCCGCGCCTTTGGCAACACCAAGCACGTCGTAATAATCGCGTTTTGCCATGATACGGTTTCCCCTTGGGAATGGAAAAGACCGGCCCTTTCACTCGGGCCGGTCAATTCACATGCGGCGCACGGCCTTAGTTGTCACGCTTGTCGTCGTCCAGATCTTCGAAATCCGCATCAAGGATTTCTTCGTCGGCGCCGGGGGCGTCAGGCTCTGCTTCGCCTTCTTCCTCTTGCTGGGCCTTGTAGATCGCTTCGCCAAGCTTCATGGCCGCCTCGGTCACGTTCTGGATGCCGGACTTGATCTTGTCAGCGCTTTCGCCTTCCAGATCGTCCTTGAGTGCGGCAATGGCCAGTTCGATTGCCTCGATGGTGGTCGGATCAACTTTGTCGGCATGCTCTTCCAT
>JAHDGO010000195.1 GCA_020627605.1 Yoonia sp. | reverse complement strand
GCCGAAACTTCGTTGACGATTTCGGACATCCGCGTCGTGGTCGACGCAGGGCGGGCGCGGCGGGCGCGGTTTGACCCCGGATCAGGCATGTCGCGGCTGGTCACCGAACGCGTCAGCAAGGCCGAGGCGACGCAGCGGGCTGGCCGTGCAGGCCGCGTGGCACCGGGCGACGCCTATGTGCTTTGGACGAAAGGCGAAAACGGCGCCCTGCCCGCCTTTGCCCCCGCCGAGATCGAGGCCGCTGATCTGGCAGGTCTGGCGCTGGAGCTGGCCACATGGGGCAGCGACGATCTGGCCTTTCTGACGCCCCCGCCCGATGCTGCCCTGGCAGAGGCGCGGGCCTTGCTGCACAGTCTGGGTGCCCTTGACGCCGACCACAGGATCACCCCGCATGGGCGCGCATTGGCGGCGATGCCGCTGCACCCGCGTCTGGCGCATATGCTGCATGTGGCTGGCCAGCAGGCGGCCCCACTGGCGGCCCTGCTGGCCGCCCGCGATCCGCTGCGCGGCGCGCCCGTTGATCTGTCACTGCGCATCGCGGCCCTTTCCGGTCGTTATGACGGGCCGGGCCAGCCACACCCTGGTTCCGTGGCGCAGATCAAGGCCGAGGTCCCGCGCCTGTCAAAGGGCCTGCCACAGGCGGCACAGCTTAGCCTTGGGCAGATGGCCGCGCTGGCCTACCCCGACCGGGTTGCCCTGCGGCGCAAGGGTGACGACCCGCGCTATGTCTTGTCAGGTGGTAAAGGGGCCTTTCTGGCGCCTGATGATCCGCTGGCCGGGGCGCGCCTGCTGGTGGCCACCGATCTGGACGGCGACGCCCGCGAGGCGCGGATCAGACAGGCCGCCACGCTCACAGAGGCCGAATTGCGCGCGCTTTATCCCGATCAGATCGCTTGGCGCGATATCTGCCATTGGTCGCGGCGCGACCGGCGGGTGCTGACGCGCCAGCAGGAATGCTTTGGTGCGCTGGTGCTGGATGACCGCAACTGGCCCGACGCCCCTGTCGACGCGGTTGCATCGGCAATGTTGGAAGGTGTCTTGCAGTTAGGTCTGCGCCCGTCAGCCAAGGCCGATCTGTTCCGCGCGCGCGTGGCGCTGGTGGATGATCTGCCAGCGATGGATGACGACAGTCTGCTGGCGACACTGGAGGCATGGCTGTTGCCGCATCTGTCCGGCGTGCGCAGCGCCGATGACTGGAGGCGCTTTGACATCCTGCCTGCGCTGCGCGCGATGCTGGACTGGGATCAGATGCAGCGGCTTGACCGGATCGCCCCTGCGCATTTTGAAACCCCGCTGGGGCGCAAAATCCCGATTGATTATGCCGGTGAGGCACCGGGGATCACGCTGCGCCTGCAGGAGATGTTCGGTGTGACCCGCCACCCGGTCGTTGGCAGGACACCTTTGCGCGTGACCCTGTTGTCACCGGGGCAGAAACCTGTGCAGGTCACACAGGACATCGTGGGGTTCTGGGCCAGCTCTTACGCTGACGTGCGCCGGGACATGCGCGGGCGCTACCCCAGGCATCCCTGGCCAGAAGATCCGACACAGGCTGATCCAACTTTGCGCGCTAAACCGCGCGGAACAAAAGGCTAATTTGCCATTTTGTTGACCAGTTGTTAAGTTATCCACAAGAAGAAGAGCCTTTTGGCGGATGATGATGAGCAGACTGAGACAATCCTTTTGGACAGGGAAGGAATCCCCCGTGCCGGGCCGCAAGACAATCTTGCAGGTCGGGGCCTTGTGCCTGCGCGACAGTGATGCCGGGCAAAAGGTGATGCTGGTCAAGTCATCGCGCGGCCGCTGGATCGTGCCGAAGGGCTGGCCAGAGGACGGCCATACAGACGCCGAGATGGCCAGGCTGGAAGCATGGGAAGAGGCCGGCATTGCCAAGGGCAAAGTCAGCAAGGCCCCGATTGGCGGCTATGTCACTGAAAAGCGGTTCGACGACGGACGCCGCGTGCCCTGCCACGTCAGCGTCTACCGCATTGATGTGCGCAAGACTGTGAAGGACTATCCAGAGGCTGGCCTGCGCAAGCGCAAATGGATGACGCTGAAAAAGGCGGCGAAAAAGGTGAATGACCCCGGCTTGCGGGATTTGCTGATCGCGTTGCGGTAGGGCCAGGCGGACAGGGCATGGCGGCAGGCCGATGCAAAACGTCATCTGCCAGAACCGGATGCGAGGATCGCGATCATGCCCTACAACTACGACGCACTTTACGCTGAAACCCCCAATGCCTTGGGGGCGCCAACCCAAGCCATTGTGGATTTCTTTGCAGGTTATGTTGGGCCGTCGCTGCGCATTCTTGATATCGGCTGTGGTCAGGGACGTGACGCCGTTTTCCTTGGCAAGCTGGGCCACAGTGTTACGGGCGTTGATCTGTCGCCACATGGCATTGCCGATCTGATTGCAACCGCAGAGGCCGAAGATCTACCAATCACCGGCATTGTTGCCGACATCACCGCATTCACGCCGGACGGGGTGTTTGACGTCATCCTGATTGACCGCACGCTCCATATGCTTGACCGGCCGCCGCGGCTGGAGGTGCTGCAAAGGCTGCTGGGCCATGTGGCGGCAGAGGGTCAGCTGTTGATCGCCGATGAGGCCAGCAACATCGCCGATTTCGTCGCGGTATGCGAGGCAGACAGATCAACCTGGGCCACATTGCTGCAAAAGAACGGATACCTGTTCTTGCAAAAGCAGGACGCCGCCCCCCTCGCCTAAACCCCCAGACAGAACCGCATGATGGCCTTTTGCGCATGCAGCCGGTTTTCGGCCTCGTCGAAAATCACCGAATGCGGCCCGTCCATGACGCTGCTTGTCGCCTCGTCATCGCGGTGGGCAGGCAGGCAATGCATGAAAAGGGCGTCATCCTTGGCCTTGGCCATCAGCGCATCGTTGACCTGATAACCGCGCAGCTGATTGTGCCGCCGTTCGCGCGCTGACTGCGGGTCATGCATGCTGACCCATGTGTCTGTCACGACCAGATCAGCGCCCGCAACGGCCTCGTTCGGGTCGCGCACGGTGGTGTAAAGCCCATCCAGCGCCGGTTCGGGGTCAAGCGGGGGCGGGCCGGTAAAGACCAGATCAAACTCAAACTGTTTGGCGGCATGGGCAAAGCTGGCAAAGACGTTGTTGCCATCGCCTGACCACACGACCTTTTTGCCTTTGATGGGGCCGCTGTGTTCCTCAAACGTCATGACGTCGGCCATGATCTGACAGGGGTGCGTGCGGTTTGTCAGCCCGTTGATGACAGGCACGGTGGCATATTCAGCCATGTCGAGCAGGGTCTGTTCCTCAAACGTGCGGATCATGATCAGATCGACATAGCGCGACAGCACGCGTGCGGTGTCGGCAATGGTTTCCCCATGACCGAGCTGCATGTCTGCCCCTGACAGCACCATTGTCTGCCCGCCCATCTGGCGCACGCCCACGTCGAAGGACACACGTGTCCGGGTCGACGGTTTTTCAAAGATCAGCGCCACCATGTGCCCTGCCAAGGGCTGGTCATCGTCCGGCGAACCCTTCGGCCGGCCTGCGCGGGCGGCTTTCATCGCATGGGCGTTGTCGATGATGCCGCGCAGCGCGTCTTGCGACGTGACGTTGATATCTAGAAAATGGTTCATGAATTTCGCTTTTGTTGGGCCGCCAATCACGACCTGATCATCAGTTGTGGGTCATCACCTGCACAAGGCGCCCGTCACGGGTAGAGGCCAGACGCCGGTTCATAAACCCTGCCTGACGATAAACGCTGA
This sequence comes from Yoonia sp., assembly GCA_020627605.1. GTDB lineage: Bacteria > Pseudomonadota > Alphaproteobacteria > Rhodobacterales > Rhodobacteraceae > Yoonia. Next base: position 1,032 of record JAHDGO010000195.1, on the reverse strand, counting down.
TCCCGCGCGTATCTGTTGTATTCGGGCCAACAGCGACCATCGGAAAGCGTCGTCGCAGGTTGCGCACATGCGCCTCGATGAAGCCGACGGAATGCCCCTGCCCCTGAAAGTCTGCATCACCGACAAAAGTGCTCATCACGCGTGTCCCTTGCGGCAAATCGGTGTATTGCGGCATGCCAAAGCTATTTTTGTCATGGTCATGCAGATAGGCAAAGGGGCGGTCGATCAGGGCGACGACCCACATGTCCAGCTCTGGATTGTTCATGTCCTGTTCCATCAGCGCGATCTGCTTGTCCGCATCGGGCCACCATGTCCTGACATGCGCCGTCATCAGCCAACGGCGCATCAAAGGCAGGTCAGCCTCTGTCAGACGGCGGAACGAATAGTTACGCATCAGCCCCCTTTAGTGCTGTGGCAGCGGCATCAAGGCGGGTCACAGCCTCGGCAATTTCATCATCGGTGATGGTCAGGGCCGGCAGCAACCGCACGACATTATCCGCCGCAGGCACTGTCAGCAGATGCTGGGCATAGCTTGCATTGACCACTTCAAGATTGGTCGCCTTGCATTTCAGACCCAGCATCAGGCCTTGCCCGCGCAAGCCTTCGAACACGTCAGGATGTGCCGCGATCAGCCCTTCCAGCTTTTGGCGCAGCAGGCCTGCCTTGCGGTTCACCTCTGCCAGAAAGGCGTCATCGGCGACGATTTCCATCACTTTCGCGCCGACCGCACAGGCCAGCGGGTTGCCGCCATAGGTGGACCCATGCGTGCCCGCCGTCATGCCGGAGGCCGCGTTCTCGGTGGCCAGCACAGCGCCCAGAGGAAAGCCGCCGCCGATGCCCTTGGCCACCATCATGATATCAGGTGTCACACCGGCCCATTCATGCGCAAAAAGCTTGCCGGTTCGGCCCATGCCGCATTGCACCTCGTCCAGGATCATCAGGACACCGTGTTCGTCACACAGGTCGCGCAGCCCCTTCAAACAGGCATCAGGCAAGGGGCGGATTCCGCCCTCGCCCTGCACCGGTTCAACC
>JAHDGO010000194.1:3863-4788 GCA_020627605.1 Yoonia sp. | reverse complement strand
AGACGATACCGCGCTGGGCGCGCTCGACATTGTAATCCGCTGATTGCAGCAGTTTCAGAATGATGTTTTCGACGTCTTCGCCCACATAACCTGCCTCGGTCAGGGTCGTCGCGTCGGCCATGGTGAAAGGTACATCCAGAATGCGTGCCAGCGTTTGCGCCAGCAACGTCTTGCCGCAACCGGTCGGGCCGATCAGCATGATGTTGGATTTCGCCAGTTCGATGTCGGATTTATCCGCATGGTTCAGGCGTTTGTAGTGGTTGTGGACCGCCACGGACAGCACGCGCTTGGCATGCATCTGACCAATGACGTAATCATCCAGAACGCCGCAAATCTCTGATGGTGTCGGGACGCCATCGCCAGCCTTCAGACCGGCGGTCTTGGTTTCTTCGCGGATGATGTCCATGCAAAGTTCGACACATTCATCGCAAATGAAAACGGTCGGCCCGGCAATCAGCTTGCGCACCTCATGCTGGCTCTTGCCGCAGAAGCTGCAGTAGAGCGTATTTTTGCTGTCGGTACCGCTGCTATTTGCCATTTCAAACCTCTTGGCCAGGGGCCGTTCACACATGATCGCGCTGTCTGTCCCAACACTAGGACAGCCCGCCAAGGTCCACAATGTCAAAATGACCTTATCCACGGCATCGTTAACGTAACGATAATGCCCCGTCACAAATCAATTTGCATCGGCTTTCAGCAGGAAACAAACGCGGCGATGCGCCGCGTTTGTTGCGATTTTGCTTAGTCTTCCGCCTTTGTGCGGTTCTCGACGATCTCGTCGATCAGGCCCCATTCCTTGGCCTCTTCGGGCGACATGAAGTTGTCACGCTCCAGCGCGGCTTCGACCTTTTTCAGGGTGTTGCCGGTGTGCTTGACGTAGATTTCGTTCAGCCGATCCTTCAGTTTTTGCGTCTCTGCCGCATGG
>JAHDGO010000194.1:0-3853 GCA_020627605.1 Yoonia sp. | reverse complement strand
GCAGCGAGAAACGCATGCCTTCATGACCGGCCGTCAGCAAGAGCGACCCCATCGAGGCCGCCTGCCCGATCACCAGCGTGCTGACTTTGGGTCGGATGTACTGCATCGTGTCGTAGATCGACAAACCCGATGTCACAACGCCGCCGGGGCTGTTGATGTACATGCTGATCTCTTTCCTCGGATTTTCCGATTCCAGATGCAGCAACTGCGCCACGATCAGCTGGCTCATCCCGTCGTGGACCGGGCCGTTTACAAAGATGATCCGCTCTTTCAGCAGGCGCGAAAAAATGTCGTAGGCACGTTCACCCCGGGCGGTCTGTTCAACGACCATTGGGACAAGGTTCATATAAGTCTCGACGGGGTCTTGCATATTTTACTGCCTCATTCTGGGACGGTTACGTCCTAGTTCAATTCACCTGACAGAGTCTTAGTGGCGGGCGTCAGGGGCTTCAAGGGTCGCACGGAACGATTGACGAATCGTAAGCCATGACTTACGGTAAGTCATGAATTACGAAGATGCAATCACCGCACTGGCCGACCCCACCCGGCGCAAGATCATCGAACGGCTGCGCGCCGGGGCCATGCCGGTAACGGCCATCGCCGCGGGCATGGGTGTCAGCCGCCCGGCGGTCAGCCAGCACTTGCGCGTCCTGTCGGATGCCGGGCTGCTGTCGGTCACGCCACAGGGCAACCGCCGGCTTTATGCTATCGCACCGGAGGGGGTCGAGAATTTGCGCAATTACCTGGACAGTTTGTGGGACGACGCGCTTGCCAGCTTTGCCCGTGCCGCACGCGAAAAAGCGAAAGGAAAGACGAAATGAAAGACCCGATCATCAAGCAACTGACAGTGCCGCTATCCGTGGCAGAGGCTTTTGCCCTGTTCACGACCGAGATGGGTACGTGGTGGCCGGTGGCCACGCATTCCGTCAAAGGACTAAAGTCAAAGGTGTCGTTTCCATCACACAAAGGCGGTGACATCATCGAGACGGATGAGGACGGCACCACCCATGTCTGGGGCACGCTGATCGCCTATGATCCGGGCGGCTATCTGTCGTTTTCCTGGCATCCTGGGCGCGAAGCGACAGAAGCGACAGTCGTGTCTGTCACCTTCACGGCAACATCCGACGGGACCTTCGTCGAGCTGACCCATGGCGGCTTTGATATCCTTGGCCCGACTGCAGATGCGGTCAGCACCAGCTATCTGAAAGGCTGGGACCTTGTATTGGGCTGCTATATGGCCGCGGCACCATCACCCGTCATGGCCTGACACACGCGCTTTTACCGATGACCAACCCAGCCGCGGTCATCGGTGAAGACGCGCGCGTCTGAGATTTGCGTCTGACGATAGCCTTCAGGCATCTTCTGCGATGCCGCCAGTGACACTGACGATGCGGCAAGCAACAGGTTGACGCGCCCTGACCGCCCCCGTGGTCCCTGTATGGCAATCACATGTGGATAAAGCTGCGTCAGGATCGCATGAACACCGCGCACCAACCGGCCGTCGGGCTGATCAATCAGATTTACGTAGACAGGTCCATCAACGATCTCGCGCAGGCGTGTGTAGGTTTCAATTGTGGCCAGATGGGCGGGAACGGAGCCTGATGAAAACGCATCCATCACGGCTGCGTCGAACCGCAGGTCCGTTTCGTTCAAAAAGACCCGGCCATCGGCGTGCACAATGCCAAGACGACCGTCATCAGCGGCCATCATACTGCCATCCGTCGCATATCCAGCGCCCGAGATCATTGCGGCAGCGCGAGGCAGGCTCTGCACCACGACGGCTGTCACCAAAGGATCAATCTCAACCGCTACCGCTGTGGCATTGGGCTGCGTTTCAAGCAGCTGGGTCGGTAAGGAGTACCCCCCACCCCCGACAAAGAGCACCGCAGCGTCCTCTGGCAGATCAGCGGCCATCCGTTGCCAGATCCACTGCGTATAGGGCAGCGCGAGCAGGCTGTCCTCCGCATCGGTCGCCCCGATGTTTTCAGCGGCCTGTGTCGTGCCATCGGAATAAAGCCTGACCACACCCTCACGTTCGACCACATGCAGGCAGGACAGACCGGATTCGAACTGGCAGACCGGCGTGCCTGCCAGCCCTGCGAAACCGACAAAACCTGCGGCGGCCAGGGTGATCACTGTTGTTTCGGCTTTGCTATCCGCAGGCACGGCATCCGTGGGGTCCCGCCGCAGGAACGGCAGGCACAGCAGCGTCGCAATCCCGCAGGCCGCAAATGTGGCGGTGGACCCGATCAACGGCAGCAGGGCGAACCCGGCCAGGATCGCGCCAAAGATGGCCCCGACTGACCCGGCAGCCAGCACAAACCCGAGTGTGGAACCTGCGCGCCCCGGACGCGCCTCAATCGCAACCTTGGCAAGATAAGGCGACGGCAGCGTGATGCAGACCGACGCCGGAAAGAAGACCAGAAACACGCTGAGGATCATGCCCCCCGTCCCGCGCAGCCCCACAGCATGCAGGACCCCCAGAAAGGTGGGCGACACCGCCATCAGAACGGCCGCTGCAATCAAGACGGTGCGGACGTTGCGCAGGCCTGTCGCCGGTGGGCGTTCTGCGATCACCCCACCTAGCGCGCTGCCCAGCGAAAACCCCGCAAGCACAATCGCAATGACCGTGGTCCATGTCAGCAGGGACGTGCCATAGAACGGGGCCAGCACACGGCCAGCGGCGATTTCATAGGTCAGCCCAATGGCCGACAGCAGCAGAATAATCGCTATCGTGGTGGCGAAACGCATACCCACCCCGCGCGCGTCATTCGCACATCAACCAACGTGGAACAGCGATGCAAAGAGCCTTGGATCAAGGCTTTCAGCGGCAAATGTTTCACCCTCGGTCAGCACTGACACCGCATCATGGCTGTGCAGGCTTTCCTGATGGCTGGCGATCACCCGGAAATCTGAAATCCGCGTATCCAGTTGCAATTGCTCGGTAAAAAGCCGCGCTGCATCCTCGACAAAGATCGGGTTTGCTGCGTTCAACTCGGCAAAGGCCTGTTCATCCTCGCGCTTGACCATGACCTGCGTTTCCGTCGGGACGGCGACGCGGGCGCGGTCGATCAGGTCCTCGAACCACAGCAGGTCAGCACCCTCTTCCAGAAGGACAGAGATCCGCGCGACAGAGCGTTGCGAATGCGGCGTGGCGAGCTGACCCCGGAACTGGCGGGCATGTTCCGACAATTCCAGCGAACAGGGGCAGGTGGAAGAATAGACGTAGTCCAGGTGGATGATCTTCTTGCGTACACCGGCACTTTCCACCAGTTCCAACGCAATATCGTAGTACTGATAACCCGACAGCCCCGACCGCAGGCTGTCCACTTTCATCGGAAAGCTGAAACGCATCTGGATGCGGGCATCAAAGCTTTCCAGATCGGCCTTATAGGCATCCAGGGCGCGTTCAATCACCTCAAAACTGAATGTTTCCTCGGCATGTTTATAGAATGTCCGCATGATGCGGGACATGTTGATGCCCTTCTTTTCCGCCTCAAGCGAGACGGTGCCGGTGACGGACGTTTCCAGCGTGAGATCACCATCATCGCGGGTGTGAAACCGGATCGGCAGGCGAAAGTTTGAAATACCTACATGTTGGATCTGCTGTTTGGCCCCACGGATCAGGCTGGCAGGGCCGTTCTGCAGGTCCGGCATAGAGGCCTTGTAGACCTCATCAACCTCAAAATCCTCTGGATAGGCGCGGGCGAGTGCGGGATAGTTCGAAACTTCCTGTCCGGGGATCAGACGGGAAACCAGTGGATCCAGCGTGGCCACTTCTTCGGGTGTCATCTCTCCGGCCCAGCGGCGCAGCAATGCAAGCGCTGCTTCAGCCTCGGCCCGGGTCGGCTCT
>JAHDGO010000193.1 GCA_020627605.1 Yoonia sp. | reverse complement strand
GCTCAAGGTGTTCTCCCATGAACGTTAGGGCCGCGATCATCGCCTGCCTTTTGCCGCTCACGGCTTTTGCGCAGGGCTTTGCCGGGCTGGGCACCACGGCAGAGGGGTTCAGCGTGCCGGCCCCTGACCCTGCCTTTGATTTCCCGGCGGACCACGGCCCGCATCCCGACTACCGGATCGAGTGGTGGTATCTGACCGCCAACCTGACCGGTCCCGATGACACGCCCTACGGGCTGCAATGGACATTGTTCCGGTCTGCGCTTGCGCCAGAGGCGGGGGCAGGATGGACGGCACCGCAACTCTGGATGGGACATGCGGCAGTCACGACACCGACCGATCACTATGTCAGCGAACGTCTGGCGCGCGGTGGCATCGGGCAGGCGGGTGTCGTGGCAGAGCCGTTTGAAGCATGGATCGATGACTGGGCGCTGTCGGGCGATTGGGACAGGATGCAGATGCGCGCCAGCGGGCCCGCGTTTGCCTATGACATGACCTTGCAGGCAGAGGGACCTTTGGTCTTTCATGGTGACAGCGGGTATTCGGTGAAATCTGCGGCCGGACAGGCCTCTTACTATTACTCGCAGCCGTTCTTTGCCATCGACGGCGTCTTGCAACTGCCTGACGGCCCGGTGCCCGTGACAGGCAACGCCTGGCTGGACCGGGAATGGTCATCACAGCCCCTTGCCAACAATCAGACCGGTTGGGACTGGTTCTCGCTGTCCTTTGATGACGGGGCCAAGCTGATGGGGTTTCGGTTGCAGCAGACCGATGGGGCGCATTTCACCTCTGCCACATGGATCACGCCTGACGGCGTGACCACGGCCTATGGCGACGGCGCATTGCAGGCTGTGCCACTGCAAGAGAACGCGGACGGCGCGCCGGTCCACTGGCAGGTCACCTTGCCGGAGAAAGAGGTTAACGTCACAGTAACCGCGCTTAACGACACTGCCTGGATGACCACCAGCGTGCCCTATTGGGAAGGGCCGGTGCAGGTCACCGGCAGCCACAGCGGCGTCGGCTATCTGGAGATGACAGGCTATGACTGAGTGGTTTGAAACGGCAGAAGGGATCTGGGCCAATGTCTGGGCCACATTGGCCAAGGGCGTGGCTGATGCATCCCACCCTGCGCGTCAGCCGACATTCGCCACCCAGTCACCCGATGGCTGGCCAGAGGCGCGCACCGTGGTGCTGCGCCGGGCCGACCGGATCACGGGCGAGGTCAGCCTGCATACAGATCTCTTTTCCGACAAGATCAAAAGTTTGAACAGGACACCGCGCGCGGCGTTGCATGTCTGGGATGCGGCGCAGGACCTGCAATTGCGCCTGCAGGCCGAGGTCACCGTCCGCTCCGGTGCGGCGGTGCGGGCGCTGTGGGACAAGATCCCCGATCATGCGCAGCAGTCCTACGGGGTCACGCCACCCCCCGGTACGGCCATCGACACCGCGCTGGACTACACCAAGACACCTGACCCCAGCAGCTTTGCGGTGCTGGTGTGCCGGGTTATGCATGTCGATGTGGTCCACCTTGGGGCGCAGCACCGGCGCATCAGCTATTCACGGGCGCGTCAATGGCAGGGGCAGTGGCTTTCCCCCTGAGGCACCGCGCGTTAGAAGACCTGCATGAAGACCTTTCCCCTGACCCAAGACCTCGTGCTGATCGGCGGCGGCCATTCGCATGCGCTGGTGCTGCGCAGCTGGGGCATGAACCCTTTGCCAGGGGTGCGTCTGACGGTGATCAATCCCGGCCCGACCGCACCCTATTCCGGCATGTTGCCGGGGTTCGTGGCCGGGCATTACACACGGGATGAGCTGGACATCGATCTGGTCAGGCTGGCGCGCTTTGCCGGGGCGCGGCTGATCGACGGCTATGCCAGCGGGATCAACACCGACGCGCGCACGGTGACGGTCGCGGGCCGCCCGCCGATTGCCTATGACGCGCTGTCGGTTGATGTGGGCATCACATCTGCCATGCCGGACCTGCCGGGGTTCGCGGCCCACGGCGTGCCAGCCAAACCGCTGGGTCCCTTTGCGAACCGCTGGGATACATTCCGCGACACGACAAAAAAGCCAGAGATCGCCGTGATTGGCGGTGGCGTTGCAGGGGCCGAACTGGCCATGGCCATGGCCCACGCCCTGCGCGACAAGACCCCGCAAGTCCGCCTGATCGATCAGGCCCGCGTGCTGACTGCGCTGGGCTACAAGGCCCGGCAAAAGATGCTGGCCGCATTGCGACAGGCCGAGATCGACATCATCGAAGATGCCGAAGTGACAGAGGTTTTTGCCGAAGGCGTGGTCCTGCGCGACGGCCGCACGATCCGCAGCGACTTCACCACCGGGGCGGCAGGGGCCAAGCCGCATGACTGGATCGCGGCGACTGGGCTGGAATTGTATCAGGGGTTCATCACCGTTGACGCGCAACTGCAATCCAGCGTCCCTGGCGTTTTTGCCGTCGGCGACTGCGCCCATATGATGGCCAACCCCCGCCCCAAGGCCGGGGTCTATGCCGTGCGGCAAGCGCCGGTTCTTTTCGACAATCTGCGGGCCGTTCTGTCAGGCGGTACCCTGCGTCCCTACAAGCCGCAGCGTGATTATCTCAAACTGATCTCACTGGGTGAAAAATCCGCTCTGGCCGAGAAATTCGGCACGGCGCGCGAGGGGCCCCTGCTGTGGCGGTGGAAAGACCGCATTGATCGCAAATTCATGGATCAGTTTGATGATCTGCCGATGATGGCCGTACCCAAGATGCCCCGCACGGCAGCGCTGGGGGTGAAAGAGGCGTTGGGCGATGCCCCGATGTGCGGCGGCTGCGGCGCAAAGGCCGGGCGTGCCGCGCTGACAGCAGGGCTGATCGCGCCAGCTGGCGATGACGCTGGCGAGGTGCAACCGGGACAGGTGATGAGCACGGATCATCTGCGCGCCCTGACCCTTGACCCGGTGGTGATGACCCGGATTGCCGCCACCCATGCGCTGGGCGATATCTGGGCCATGGGGGCCACCCCGCAGGCCGCCACGCTCAGCCTGACCTTGCCGCGCATGGATGCCGCCCTGCAAACCCGCAGTGTGACCGAAGTGACCGAGACCGCGCGCGATGTTCTTGGCATCGCTGGCGCACGGCTGATCGGCGGGCACACCGCGCTGGGTGAGGAACTGGTGATCGGCTTTACCCTGACCGGGCTGACGGATGCACCGGTCACGCTTGCTGGTGCCAAACCGGGGGACCGCCTGATCCTGACCAAACCGCTGGGCAGTGGCACGCTCATGGCCGGTGAGATGCGGGGCAAGGCGCGGGGGGCTGACGTGATCGCCTGCATTGGCCATATGACGCAAGGGCAGGGGCCTGCGGCAGAGATCTTGCGCGACGTGGCCCATGCGATGACGGATGTGACAGGCTTTGGTCTGGCCGGGCACCTGCGCGGGATCTGCGACGCATCGGGCGTCGGGGCCAGCATCACGCTGGGCGATCTGCCGGTGATGGCTGGCGCGCGCGCATTGGCGGCGGACGGTATCCGGTCGTCGCTATATCCCGATAACGTCACCGGGGCCGGCCCGGTTGACGGCCCGGACGACCCGCTGCTTTTTGACCCGCAGACGGCTGGCGGCTTGCTGGCCGCCGTGCCTGCCGCGCAGGCAGCGGATACCTTGCAAAGATTGCAGGCCGCCGACTATCCCGCCGCGATCATTGGCGAGATCATCGCAGGCACGGCCATCACAACGGGCTGAGCTGTTCCGCGATTTGCTGTGCCGTGCGGTCAAGGGCTGCATCATCCAGCCGATCGGCCGCGATCTCTGCCAGCACCGCGCGGCTGTCGATCTTGCGCGACTTGGCATAGGCCGGATCGTAGTGGTCAACCATCAGCGCCTTTGACAGATCGACCAACGCGCCAGCCCGCGACAACGCAATCCAGTGGTCCACCACCGCATGGCCCCGCAACCTGCGCAAAGGGTCCAGCTTCGCCGCCAGCGCATCCGCGTCAGCGATGACATCGTGATAGGCGGCCGCCAGATAGCTGGCGCGCGCGTCCAGCGGGGCTGTCACGACCAGACGCGGGGCCTGCAGCATCGCCGCCCACAGTGCCTCTGGCAGGATCAGACGCCCGATCTTGCTGCTTTCCGCCTCGATCAGCACAGGCCGCGCCGGGTCCAGCCGATGCAGGGCAATGGCCAGCGCGGTTTCAAAGGCTTTCTGCGCCGGTTGCCCCCCGGCCCGCGCCCCAAGCAGAGAGCCACGGTGATGCGCCAACCCCTCCAGATCGATCACCTGCACGCCCATCGTCGCCAGCCTGTGCAGCAGCGCTGTTTTGGCCGTACCTGTATCGCCGTCCAGCAGCACGATGCGGTGGGGCAGGGGCGTGTCGTAAAGGGCGGCCTTCACCATGCGCCGATAGCTGGTGTAGCCGCCCTGCACGGCCTCGGCCCGCCAGCCGATTTCGCGCAGAAGGGTCGCAAAAACACCAGACCGCTGCCCGCCGCGCCAGCAATAGACCAGCGGACGCCATGCGCCGTCCTTGCCTGCCAGCGGGCCATCAATGTGGTCAGCGACATTGCGCACCACCATCCCGGCCCCGATCTTGCGCGCGTCAAAGGCGCTGACCTGCTTGTAGATCGTGCCGACCTTTGCCCGTTGATCATTGTCGAGGGCGGGCAGGTTGATCGCGCCGGGGATGTGATCAATCGCAAACTCAGCGGGGGAGCGGACGTCGATGACCGTGTCATAGCCGTGGTCCAGAAGATCGCCGAGCGTGTCGAATTTGCGTGCCATGACAGGTGCATAGGGGCTGGGCCAAGGCGGGGCAAGACAGGGATTGCCGGGTG
>JAHDGO010000192.1 GCA_020627605.1 Yoonia sp. | reverse complement strand
CCCGATCACGATGGCAGGGCGGTTCGTCGCCTCTTTCAGCCGGGCCGCAACGATGCCGACCACGCCGGGGTGCCAGCCTTCACCGGCGGCCCAGACAAGCGGGCCGTCCAGACCGCGCGCTTCGGCCTGCGCGAGTGCCAGATCGCGCACCTCGGCCTCGACCGTGCGCCGTTCGGTGTTCAGCTCATCTAGCTTTTCAGCCATGGCTGCGGCCTCGACCGTATTGTCTGTTGATAACAGCCTGGCACCCAGATCAGCCTTGCCAATCCGCCCGCCGGCGTTCACCCGTGGCCCCAGCAAGAACCCCAGGTGATAGCTGGTCGGTGCCTGATCCAGCCCCGCCACATCCGCAAGTGCCGTCAGCCCGATCCGCGCGCGGCGCGCCATGACCGCCAGCCCTTGCCGCACAAAAGCACGATTGACGCCGACAAGCGGCGCAACATCTGCCACCGTAGCCAGCCCGACCAGATCAAGCATCGCCATCAGGTCAGGCCCGGATTTGCCCTGCGCACGCAGGCTGCGGTTGGCATCCACCAACATCAGAAACACAACAGCAGCGGCGCAAAGATGCGCCAGATCGCCGGTTTCATCCTGCCGGTTGGGGTTCACGACCGCGACCGCCTCTGGCAGGGTTTCCGCCCCCAGATGGTGGTCCAGCACAATCACATCCGCACCTTCGGCGGCGGCAATCGGGCCGTGGGACAGGGTGCCGCAATCGACGCAGATGATCAGATCGTGGTCGCTTGCCAGCATGGCCATCGCCGCATCATTGGGCCCATAGCCTTCGTCGATCCGGTCAGGCACGTAAAGTGTGGCCTGCAACCCCATGTCGCGCAACCAGCTGATCAGCAAGGCGGCGGAACTGCCGCCATCGACATCATAGTCCGCGAAAATAGCGATCCGCTGGCGTTGTGAGACGGCCTGCAGAAAGCGCGCGGTCGCCTTGTCCATATCGCGCAAGAGCGCCGGGTCGGGCAGCAGATCGCGCAGGGTCGGGGCCAGAAAGGCCGGTGCCTCTGCCGCTGCAACACCACGGCTGGCAAGGACGCGCGCCAAGGGGGCGGGCAGGCCGGTGGCCTGCGCCAATGCCTCTGCCTGCCGGTCGTCTTCGACCGTTGGACCGACCCAGCGGCGACCCGTGGCCGAAGTGGCGACGTTGAGAAATGCGGGATTATCTTGTGGCGTGGTCATCGTCTGCCACATTATGCGGTATGGTCACTGTTGGCCACGCCCGCATCATCATCTTGCCCAAAAAACTCCCGCCGGAGGCATCCTGCCCTAGCCGACAGGGTTACGGTAGATCATACGGCGCACCGATCCGGTCTTGGACCGCATCAGGATCGTCTCAGCGGTGACAAAGCCGACCTCGCGCTTGATCCCCGGCACCAGCGAGCCATCAGTGACGCCGGTGGCGGCAAAGATCACATCGCCGGTGACCATATCGTCGCGGGTATAGACCCGGTCGAAATTGGTGATCCCGGCCTTCTTGGCGCGCCCTTTTTCGTCCTCGTTGCGGAACATCAAGCGGCCAAAAATCTGCCCGCCCATGCATTTCAGCGCGGCGGCGGCCAGCACGCCCTCTGGTGCGCCGCCAGAGCCCATGTACATATCAATGCCCGTCTTGGACGGTTCGGCAGTGTGCATCACCCCCGCCACGTCACCATCCGTGATAAGCCGGATGGCGGCACCGGTGCTGCGCAGCTCTGCGATCATATCTTCGTGCCGGGGGCGTTCCAGGACGCAGACGGTGATATCATTGGTCGAACAACCCTTTGCAGCGGCGAGGGCCGAGACCCGTTCTGCCGGCGACATGTCCAATGTCACCACGCCAGTGCGAAAACCGGGGCCGATGGCGAGTTTGTCCATATAAACGTCAGGCGCGTGCAACATGGACCCGCGCGGCCCCATGGCGATGACCGCGAGGGCGTTGGGCATATCCTTGGCTGTCAGTGTGGTCCCTTCCAGCGGGTCCAGCGCGATATCGACGCCGGGGCCGTTGCCGGTGCCTACCTCTTCGCCAATGAACAGCATCGGGGCTTCGTCCCGCTCGCCTTCGCCGATGACGACAACACCAGCGATGTCCAACCTGTTCAGCTGTGTGCGCATCGCGTCCACGGCGGCCTGATCTGCGGCCTTTTCATCGCCGCGCCCGATCAGCGGTGTGCAGGCGATGGCGGCGGCTTCTGACACGCGCGCAAGGTCGAGCGACAGGCTGCGGTCGTTGAAATCAGGGGACTTGGGCATGGGGCATTCCTTTGTGGCTTACCTACCCTAAAGCCTGTCCATCCGGTCGCGACAACCCTGTTAGCGCTAAACAGCCTCGATCCTGATGGCGACAGGTGTCCCATCGACGACGCCGGTTGTTTTGAAGGCAACCAGCGCCTCATCCAATGCGGTGCGTGTGGTCTTATGCGTGACGATCAGGACGGGTGCAGTCGTATCCTGATGGTCATACTGGCGCATCCGGTCGATCGAGATACCGGCATCGCCCAGCACATGCGCCACCTTGGCCAGCGCACCCGGTTTATCCAGCAGTTGCATGCGCAGATAGTATGGTGCGGGCACAGCCGCCCGCGCGGCACGCGCCTTGCGCAGTGTCTTCGCTGGTTGCCCGAAGGTTGAGACACGCAGGCCGCGCGCGATGTCCATGACGTCACCCATCACAGCGCTTGCGGTCGGTCCTTCACCGGCGCCGGGACCACGCAGCACAACTTGTGTGACGGCGTCACCTTCCAGAACCACCATATTGGTGCCGCCAGACAGCTGCCCAAGGGGTGAGGTATCTGGCACCAGACAAGGAGACATGCGTTGTTCCAGCCCGCGTCCGGTCATCTGTGCGACGCCCAGCAGCTTGATCTTGAAGCCCATGTCGGCGGCCTGATGGATATCCTCGATCGTGACGGACCCGATGCCTTCCAGCTCTACCGCGTCGAAGTCGACCTGCGTGCCGAAGGCGATGGATGCGAGCAGGGCCAGTTTATGGCCCGCGTCGATGCCGCCCACGTCAAGTTCTGGATCGGCTTCCAGATAGCCAAGCTGGTTGGCCTCGTCAAAGACCGCCTCGTAGCTGAGCCCGGCGTCTTCCATCCGGGTCAAGATGTAGTTGCAGCTGCCGTTCATGACACCCATGACGCGGGTGATCTCATTGCCTGACAGCCCCTCTGTCAGGGCTTTGACCACGGGGATGCCACCGGCCACGGCGGCCTCAAACCGGATCACGTGCCCGGCATCTTCGGCCATTTCAGCCAATGCCTGACCGTGAATTGCAAGAAGCGCCTTGTTGGCGCTGACCACATCCTTGCCAGCGGTGATTGCGGCCTCTGTGGCGTCTTTGGCAGGGCCTTCGTGCCCGCCCATGACCTCGATAAACACATCGATATCGTCACGTTTGGCCAGATCAACGGGGTCATCTTCCCAGGCGTAATCTGACAGGTCGACATCCCGGTTTTTTGTTTTGGAACGGGCAGAGACCGCGCTGATCACGATGGGTCGTCCGGCACGTGTCGCCAGCAGATCGGCATGTTTCTGCACGATGCGGACGATGCCGACGCCAACGGTGCCCAGACCCGCAATTCCAAGGCGCAAAGGTGTCGTCATGTCTTGTGGTCCATCGTTGGCTGCGTTGTGCCGGGTCTAGCGAATTGATCAGGCTACTGCAACGCGCCGATATCAATCCGGCGCAACCGTTCGGCGCGTGCCTCCAGCGCGGCAATCCGGTCCTGCAACAGGGCTTCGTCGTCGACCAGATCGGCAGGTCCCGACGGGATTGGTGTCAGTGTGGGGTAGGGGGCTTCACGTGCGGCATCACTGATCGTGCCATCCAGCGCCGGGAAATCGGCACAGGCGCTGGTCACGGTCAGCAAAATGAGGATCACACCACGCATGGCGGCAGCTTATGCATGCCACAGGTGCCGGGGCAATGGGCATCCGCCCTTGGCAAATGAACAGGCGTTCAGTTAAATGGCCTCATGGCGCGCAAGCAAGGTTCCCATTCTGATATTACTGGCCCCAAGGTGCGCGAAGCGGCCCTGCGCCTGATCGCGCGCCATGGCTATGCTGCGGTGTCGATGCGCCAGATCGCGGCAGAGGTCGGGGTGCAGGCCGGTGCGCTTTACAATTACACCCCCGACAAACAAAGCCTGCTGTTTGATCTGATGCATGACCATATGTCGGCCCTGCTGGCCGCATGGTCCAATGTGGACACCGCCGGGCCTGCGTTGCTGCGCTTGCAGGCCTTCACCGGTTTCCACATCAGATTTCACCTGCCGCGCGCTGATCAGGTTTTTGTTTCCTATATGGAGCTGCGCAATCTGAACCCAGAGAATTTTGCCGTCATCGAATCCTTGCGCCACCGTTACGAAGACGCATTGGAAGATATCCTGCGTGCCGGTGAGGCAGAGGGTGTTTTTGCGGTCGCTGACACGCGGGTGACGACAATGGCCGTCATTGCCATGCTGACCGGCCTGTCCAATTGGTATCGTCACGATGGCCGGCTTGAGACAGATGTCATCGAGGCGATCTATTGGGACCTTGTGCGCAAGGCGGTGACTGCCTAGGCAGTGGTCTGAGCTACTGCGATGGGTGCAAAGGGACAAGACGCATGTTTCAGCCGGATGAAGATGGGATCTACGCGACGGTGCAGGCTTCGCCGGGGCGGCGCTGGATGGCTTATGCAATCTTGTTCAGTCTGGGGGCCCTGGTGATTTATCTGACCTTGTTTCAGCCGCCAGCGTTGCACTGGATGATCTTCATGCTGGTCTTTGGCGTGACCACGCTGTGGATGGCGGAGCGTTTGCGCCGGGCCACCACCCTTACCATCA
>JAHDGO010000191.1 GCA_020627605.1 Yoonia sp. | reverse complement strand
GGCTTCGGCAGGCTTTTCAGCGGCAGCTTCTTCCGCAACCACTTCTTCAGCCAGTTCTTCCATCTCACCCATGTCGACGCCTGCGGCGCCCAGCTGTGCTGTCATACCGTCAAGGGCCGCGCGGGCCGCCAGATCGGTGTAAAGCGCGATGGCACGTGCTGCGTCGTCATTGCCGGGGATGACATAGTCAACGCCGGCAGGTGTGCAGTTGGTGTCAACCACAGCCACAACTGGGATACCCAGCTTGTTGGCTTCGGCGATGGCCAGGTCTTCTTTGTTGACGTCGATGACGAACAGCAGATCAGGCACACCGCCCATTTCGCGGATACCGCCAAGCGAGGCCTGCAGTTTGCCCTGCTCTCGTTCCATCCCAAGGCGTTCTTTCTTGGTCAGACCGCCAAAACCGTTCTCGGATGCTTCGTCGATGGCTTTCAGACGGTTGATGGACTGGGACACGGTCTGCCAGTTGGTCAGCGTGCCGCCCAGCCAGCGGTGGTTCATGTAGAATTGCGCGGATTTCTCTGCGGCTTCCATGATTGGCTTGGATGCCTGACGCTTCGTGCCGACGAACAGAATGCGGCCGCCTTTGGCCACTGTGTCGCGGATGACCTGCAATGCCTGATCCAGCATTGGTACGGTCTGTGTCAGGTCCATGATGTGGATGCCATTGCGCGAACCGTAGATGTATTGATCCATCTTTGGGTTCCAGCGCGCGGTCTGGTGACCGAAGTGTACGCCTGCTTCAAGCAGCTGACGCATGGTGAACTCGGGAAGAGCCATGTCGTTTTCCTTTTCCGGTTTCAAGCCTCAGCGGGGGATCAGCATTTCGCCAACCGGTGGATGCTTTGGGATGTCTCCCCATCGCACCCGCCCCCGCCTGCGGGATTAAGTGCGCGCCTGATAGCCGGGGTTGGGCTGCGACGCAACCCGCCGAATGCGTCCGGCGGGCGTTTTTTGGGCAAGATGATGATGCGGTCAGAGAATGGTCCGCTCGAGGAACCAATAGGCCCCGACAAAGGCAATGGCGAGCGAGCATGGCACCGCGACGATCTGGCGATAGGCCTCTACCTGATCCCGGCGCGCGATGGAGATGATGCACAGCACAAACACCGCCGCCAAGGGCCCCGCAAAGAGCCAGACCGGGTTTTCCAGAAGTGCCGCCAGACCCGCCGGATCCAGCGCGATCAGAGCCAGGGAAATTGCCAGCAGGACGCCGTAAACGGCAAAGCCCTGGCCCACCTCATTCGCGCCGCGGTCTACCCGCAACGCCTGCCAGACACACAGGAACATCACCGCAATGACGAAGAGCTGTCCGACTTCCACGCCGACGTTGAAACCGATCAGCGCCGGCACGAAGGTTGCGTCAGGCAGACCGAACTCTGCCAAGACAGAAGCGAAGCCAAGCCCGTGCAGCAGGCCGAAGATAAAGATGACAAAGGGGCGCCAAGGGCTGATGCCACGCATGAATATGTTCTCGACCGCTACATAGACGATGGAAAGCGCGATCAGGGGTTCCACGACGGCGATGAACTCGATCCCGAAGGTGCCGAGAAAGAAATCGTCCATGAACTTTGTATAGCCGAGGGCTGCAAGCGCCAGCGTGATCGTATGGGCGACAGTGAACAGCGACACCTGCAACAAGAGCGGGCGAAACCGCGCGGCCAGGAAAAACAGGCCAAGCACGAATAGAATGTGGTCCAGCCCCTTGGGCACGATGTGATCAAAGCCAACGGGAATGTAGTCGACAAAGCTTTGCCAACCAGACGCCTGATCGCCGCCAGCAAGCGTGATCGGGTCCGAGACCGCACCGGCCTCCAGATAGCCATCATAGGGCTCTGGCACGTCCATCTGACGCAGGACGAGAACACCAAACTCGGCGGCCCAGCCGATTTGCACTGTCTCGGCACCCTCTGGCAACGGGGCGGAGAAGGTGAATGTCGATGGGCGGACCTGCTCGACATTGCCGACGGGCCCCACATCGACCGACTGTAATCGTGGTGTCAGCGTCTGACCATCAGCGGTCAGCGTGATCCCATTGGCCATGGTTGGCCAAAAGAACTGAAACCGGCTGGCCAGGTCCGCCGGCGGCAGCGCGCGCAGCTCGTCATAGGTCGCGGCCTGTGCGCTTTCATTGGTATCGGCCACCTCTGTCAGGTCGATGCCAGCGACAAAGCTTTCCAGATTGGCGCGGATTTCGAACGTGACCTCACCATCGCTGGCGCGCATGTCACCGATCGCTGGCAGGACCTCATGTGCCTGTGCCATTGAAACCATTGTGAAAAGCAACAGGGTCGCGCTTGACAACCATCTCAGAAAGGCCACCCTTGCCACAACAGACAGGGAAAACATCATGCGCATTCTTGCCCTCATTCTAAGTCTCGCGGCAGCCCCGCTGGCAGCCCATGAATTCTGGATTGAACCGCTGGAATATCAAATTCCCTCTGGTGGTCAACTGCAAGCGAACATAATCAACGGTGAAGAGTTCGCAGGCGGTAATCTTGCCTTTTTGCCGAACCGTTTTGTGAATTTTGTTCTGTTTTCAGGCGATAACAGTGCGCGCGTCACAGGGCGCCCCGGTGATATCCCCGCATTGCAGCAGGACCCATTGGGCGATGGTCTGCATATCGCGGCCTATCAGGCGAACAATGCCACCGTCAGCTATGACAATTGGGAGAAATTCCAGCGTTTTGTCGACCACAAGGATTTTGGTGATGTCCTCAGCCAGCATCAGGCACGCGGTCTTTCACTGGACGGGTTCAAGGAAATCTACTCGCGCCACGTCAAATCGCTGATCGGTGTGGGCGAAGGCGCTGGCGCGGATCGCCGTGTGGGGCTGGAGACAGAGATTGTAGCCTTGGCGAACCCCTATACCGATGATCTGTCCGGCGGGATGCCGGTGCAGGTCTACTATCGCAACGACCTGCGCGCTGATACGCAGGTCGAGGTGTTTGAAAAGGCACCGGACGGCCGCGTGGTGATTTCACTGCATCGCACCAATGGTGAAGGCATTGCTGTCTTTCCGGTGCGGCCCGGCTACGCCTATATGGTCGATGCGGTTGTGCTGCGGGCACCCAATATCGAGTTGCAGGCAAGCTCCGGCGCGGTGTGGGAAACGCTATGGGCGAACCTGACGTTCGCTGTGCCGGAATAGGCCGATTGCGATCTTGCCCTTTTTTGGCTGCTGCGCCAGAACGCGGCCATGACCCAGACACCTGATATCCTTTGCATTGGCTCCGTTCTGTGGGACGTGATCGGGCGCGCCGCCAGCCATATGCGCGTCGGCTCTGACGTGCCGGGGCGCATCACGCGCCTGCCCGGTGGTGTGGCCATGAACATCGCGATGACCCTGCGCCGCTTTGGCCTGACCCCTGCCCTGATCACCGCCATCGGACGCGATGCTGAGGGTGAGGAACTGATCGGCGAGGCGCGCCGCATGGGGATGATCTGCGATCATGTCTATCGCTCCGACGATTTGCCCACGGACGTCTATATGGCGGTCGAAGGTGCAAACGGATTGGTTGCCGCTATCGCCGATGCGCACTCTTTAGAGGCGGCAGGCGACAAGATCCTCCGCCCCATGGCCGATGGCACTGTCGGTAGCGCAGAGGCGCCCTTTGCCGGGCTTGTCGCCCTTGATGGCAATCTGACGGAAGAGTTGTTGCAGACCATTGCGACCTCTCCCTTGTTTGCGGCGGCTGATCTGCGCGTCGCACCAGCCTCCCCCGGTAAGGCGGAACGGCTGCTGGCCTTGTTGGGGCATCCGTCAGCGACGCTATACGTGAACCTCGAAGAGGCCGGGTTGCTGTGCCAGACCGCGTTTGAGACGTCAGAGGCTGCGGCCAAGGCGCTGGTCAACCGTGGCGCGCATCGTGTGCTGGTCACCGACGGCGGCAAATCCGCGACAGAGGCGACCGGCGATGGGGTTGAAACCCAAACCCCGCCGCCCGTCATGGTCACTCGCGTGACCGGTGCAGGTGATACGTTCATGGCCGCCCATATCGCGTCAGAGGCGCAAGGCATGGACCGGACCGCTGCCCTGACACGCGCGCTGAACGCCGCCGCTACATATGTATCCGGAGAGACACCGCTATGATCCCCATTCACTATAGCGCTGAAGTCGCCGATGCCCGCAAGACAGGCAAGGCTATCGTCGCGCTGGAGAGCACGATCATCACCCATGGCATGCCCTTCCCGCAGAACGTGGAAACCGCGCGTCTGGTCGAGGATGACGTGCGTGCCGCCGGTGCCGTACCTGCAACCATCGCTGTGATGGATGGCGTGCTGCATGTGGGGCTGTCGTCAGCCGAGCTTGATACGCTTGGACAGGCCCAAGACGTGGCAAAGCTGTCCCGCGCTGATCTGGCGGCGTGTATCGCCACAGGTGGGACAGGTGCGACGACTGTGGCCGCAACAATGATCGCCGCACATTTGGCCGGGATCGGCGTGTTTGCGACTGGCGGCATTGGCGGCGTCCATCGCGGGGCCGAGGACAGCTTTGACATATCGGCGGACCTGCAGGAACTGGCGCAGACCCCTGTGACCGTCGTTGGCGCAGGGGCCAAGGCAATCCTTGATCTGCCGAAGACCTTTGAGGTGCTCGAAACACTTGGTGTGCCGGTCATTGCTTTCGGACAGGACATGCTGCCCGCCTTCTGGTCAGCGACCTCTGACCTGCCAGCACCGCTGCGCATGGACCGGGCCGAGGACATCGCCAAGGCGCAGGTCATGCGCCACGACATGGGGATTGCTGGCGGACAGCTGGTGGCCAACCCGATCCCGCTTGCTGATGAAATTCCTGCCGATGACTTGCAGCCGATCATTGCACAGGCGCTGGCAGAGGC
>JAHDGO010000190.1 GCA_020627605.1 Yoonia sp. | reverse complement strand
CCCGCCTTCTGTCACCATACGGCCCAGTTTGGCCTTGGAAAACGGCCCTGAAACGGCACCGGCCACGGCGATATGCCAGACATGTTCAACTGGCGGCGGTGGCGGTGCAGGCGGCGTGGGCGCCTGCGGTGGTGCCCCCCAAGGCCCGCCGTTCATGGTCATGTTGCCCATCTGCATCCCCAGACCGGCGCCCATGCCCATCCCCATCGCGTTCCCTGCGGCAGAGCCTTCCATGGTCATCGCCTCGGCGGCTTTCCACTTCATATGCTCGTCCAGATTGCCTGCGACACCGCGCGATGTGCGTTCATCCAGCGCCTTCTCGACCGCCTCTGGCAGGCTGATGTTTTCGATATAAAGCTCTGGGATGGTCAGCCCGTATTGTTTGAGCGTGGGGTCAATCGCCTCTGCCACCAGCTTGCCGACATCCGCAGTATTGGCTGCCATGTCGAGGACCGGGATACCGGACTGCGCAATTGCGCGACTGAATTCCTGCACGATGATGTTGCGGATCTGATAGCTGATCTCATCCATCGTAAATTCACCATCGGTGCCCACGATCTCGCGCAGGAAGACCGCCGGATCAGCAACCTTGACCGTATAGGTGCCATAGGCGCGCAGACGGGTCGGCCCGAATTCGGGATCGCGCAGCATGATCGGGTTCTTGGTGCCCCATTTGAGGTTCGAGAACCGGGTGGTGTTGACGAAATAGATCTCTGACTTGAACGGGCTTTGAAAGCCATGATCCCAATGCTGCAGTGTCGTCAGGATCGGCATGTTGTTGGTCTCAAGCATGTAGAGACCGGGGGTAAAGACGTCAGCCAGCTGCCCCTCGTGGACAAACACAGCCGCCTGCCCCTCGCGCACGGTCAGCTTGGCACCGTATTTGATCTCATGGCCCTCACGCTCGAACCGCCAGACCATCGTATCACGTGTGTCATCCGTCCAATGGATGACGTCGATGAATTCACCTTTGAGGAAATCGAAAATGCCCATGGTTCATGGTCTCCGTGGTCTGTGGCACGCGGTTGCGTGCGATAATGGCATCAACTGGCCCCTGCCGCCAGATACTCTCGTGCGATCTGGCGGGCGATGGGGGCGGCTTTGGCCGGGTCCATGCCGGTTTGCAGGCGTGGATCGTATAGCATCTGCAAAAGCAGTTCGTCATGGCGGGTCAGCAGCGCGAATTCCTCGTCATCGTTGAAGATCGAGGGGCGCGCGCCGGGGCTGTCATTGGCAAGGCCCATGCCTTGGGCCAGTTCCTCGTGAATACAGGCGCTGCGCATCAGGCTGGGGTGTTCGGCGCGGACCATGGCGACGGCCTTGGAGTAGTTCGACTGACCCGGCACGAAGGTCCCGATCACGACGCAAAGCTGTTCACGCGGCAGGCCGGTAAAGGCACGCACGGTCGCGTCAGAGATGTTTGGGATCAGGGCGCGCAGGGCAGGGCCATAGCCGCGCCGGTCATCCTCGCCCAGAAAGAGCACATGGAAATTCGGGTTTTCATCAGTGATCGTCACCGGTACGCCGGTCAGGCGTGACAGGCGCGCAGCGTAGCTGCTGACGCTGGCCAGATCGGCGTCACGCTGTGCCAGCGGAACGGTATCGCCGAACGCGACCGACATGCGGATCGGACCGTCCCAGCGGCGCAGCTTTGACACTGTCGCCTGTGGGCGCTGAAAGTCGCTGTCGTCACGGTATTCGTTGAACAGCGCGATACGGACGAAGTTGCGGGCCAACAGCGTGTCGGTGAAAGGCGTATCCGGCCCGCCGCCGTCGCCACGCAACAGCCCTTGCGCCAACAGATCGTTTTGCAGCCGCCCGTAGTAAGTGGCCAGATCGCGGCTGGCCTGACTGGGCGGCGTCACCGTGGGCAAGGGCGGTGGTGCAGGCACGACAACAGGCGGTTCCGGCGGCGGCGCAACCGGTGGCGCCATCAGCAGGTCGCAGCCAGCCAGCCCTGTCGCAAGGGCCAGCCAGATCACACCGCGCTGAATACCACCGTGCCGCATCGATCAGCTGGCAGCCGTACCGATCGTGTCGCCGGTGCCTGTCTTGCGCGCCTTGGCAGAGGCCAGCGTTTCTTTCAGCTCCTGCTCCATTTTCTGCAATTCGACCTCGGCCTCCGCGCGCTTGCGCTTGCCTTCATCGGCGATCTCAAGGCTTTCGTTGATGGTGGCGATCAGGTTGGCGTTGGCCTCTTTCACGGCATTGATGTCAAAGACACCGCGTTCCATTTCTTCGCGGATGGTCTTGTTGGCAGAGCGCAGGTTCTCGGCGTTGGCCTTCAGCAGTTCGTTGGTCAGATCATTGGCATCGCGCACGGCCTCTGCCGCCTCTGATGACCGCTGGATCGTCACGGCCTGTGCCAGTTGCGTTTCCCACAACGGGACGGTGTTGACCAAGGTCGAGTTGATCTTTGTCACCAGTGATTTGTCGTTCTCCTGCACCAACCGGATCGAGGGCAGTGACTGCATCGTCACCTGACGGGTCAGCTTCAGGTCATGCACACGGCGTTCCAGATCGTCACGGGCGGCGCGCAGGTCGCGCAGTTCCTGCGCTTTCATCACGGCGGCGTCTTCCGGGGCTGCCTGCACCTCTGCCTCTTTGGCGGGGATGTCGTTGGCGTCGAGATCGGCCAGCTTGGCCTCACCCGCCGCGATATAAAGGCCCAGTTCGTCATAGAAGCTGAGCGTCTTGTCATAGAGCACGTCAAGGCTTTCGATATCTTTCAGCAGCACATGTTCATGCTTGAGAAGATCATCGGTGATGTTGTCGATCTGGCCTTGCACCTCTTCGAAACGGGCGGCGAATTTCGCCATGGGGGCGGCACGGCCGAGAAGTTTTTCCCACCAGCTGCGCTTGCGCCGCACATCAAGTTCAGAGACGGAAAAGCCCCGGATCGTGGTGACGATGTTGCGCAGGCTGTCACCTGCGGGGCCGACATCCTTGTTGCGGACACCTGCCAGCATGGACTGGCTGATTTCCTGCAATTCCGCCTGCGCGGCAGAGCCGAAAGAGACGATTGAATTGGTGTCAGACATGTCCAGTTCGGCGACACGTTTGTTGATCTCAGCACTTGTGGGGGCATCGGCCTGTGCCAGTGGCACGACCTCGCCTTTGGGCTCCGGCAGGACAACGGCGGTGATCTTTTCGACATCGGCCAATGTGGCTTCGGCCTTTTGACGCACTGTTTCGGACATTAGTCATTCCCTCTTGGTTTCAGGCTGACGCCTTCCCGCTGCAGGCGGTCGCGTAGCACGTTGATTTCCACATCCATGTCGCTGCGGTCGTCCAGCAGCATCTTGTCGGTGCGGGCGGCAAAGTTGTCGTTCAGGTCGGTCAGCAGCGCCTCGTAACTGGCGCGGGCATCTTCATCCTTGTTGCGGCTGTAAAGATCGACGAATTTGATCGTCGCATCACGCGCACCCATCAGATAGACGCCCAGAAACTTGCGCGCGCCTGTCAGATCGCGGGGGTCTTCCTCGACCGTGCGGATCATCTTGCGGGCGGTGGTCTGAAACGCGCTGACCTCTTCGGTCAAGCGGCGGTCGCGCAGGCCCTCAATCTGGGATTTCATGACGTCCAGATAGGTCTCTGCCTCGTCCACCACCTTGGCGACGCGGTCCTGCTGAAAGGTATCCACACCTTCCATGCGCTTGTCGCGCATCGGGTCGGTGCCAAAGGTGGCGACATGCAAACCAGCCGCCACAACGCCGTAAAGGAGGGCGGCAATGGTGCCGCTGTCACCGGTGTAGGCGGCAATCGCCACGCCAAGCCCCGTCAGGGCCGAAGCCATCATCTTGCGCGGGACAGCCGGGCGACGGGCGATCTTCCGGGCGTTGTAGGCGGCCTCTGCCTCTACCCCTTCGCCCAGAAGCCATGCCGCAAGCGTCAGAATGCCTGCACCGATCAGGGCAATCAAAAGCGTCGCCGCCCCGTTGTTGAGAGAGGTGAATGCCAACAGGATCGGCGGCAGATAAAGAAGCTTCAGCGCCAGACCGCCGGTTTTCACGCCGCTAACTGTCACTGTGCCGCGTGGGGCGCTGTTCTGCCCATCGGGGCTGTATTTTCCGCCGAAACGCTTGGCCATCAGCTGACCCCCAGCAGGCCAGAGGTCACCCCAAGCATCAGGATCAGCAACAACAGATACGTGATGCGGCGAAATTTGACGGGCATCGTGCGGTTATCCTCTGCGGTTGCGGCTTGTGCCACGGCGGTGATGGTGCCTGCAGCGACAACAAGTGTGACCACCACGGCAACCACAAAGGCAGCCAGCAGGATAAATCTGATCATCGTCTTGCACTCTTCGTTGGTCCCTTTGTCAGTTCAGATAGGGATGAAGGCCTTGATTTACGAGTGTTTCTGTTTGGCAGCACGTTCCGCGTTCAGCTTGCGGCTATAGCCGGACTGGATGATTTCCACGGCCACCAGCACGATCACGGAGAAGTAGAACGTGGATTTCGACATTGGGATGATATCCTGCCCAAACACCTTGATCTGCAGGCTGTCGTCATGCACCGCATGGGCCGCCGCCGGGCCAGCCTCGCCCAGCAGCACCACACCGACGATCAGCAGGATAAAGAGGCCCAGAACCTCGTACATCCGGTTTTTTTCCAGAAAGCGGGTGACGCCATCGGCCAGCAACAGCATCGCAAGGCCCGACAGGATGATCGCAAAGGCGAGGATCGGGAACACATCAGTGATTGCCAGCGCAGACAGAACGGAGTCAAACGAGAAGATCAGGTTCATGATGACGATCAGGATCACAACCTGCATGGCCGATTTGCCATCCTTGCCTTCGACATCATGGCCAAGGTCATCCATCGACAACATATGCGCGATTTCCTTGACCGCCGTGTACATGATGAAAATA
>JAHDGO010000189.1 GCA_020627605.1 Yoonia sp. | reverse complement strand
ACAGAGGGGGCCTCGTCACCCGCGCAGGGTGGTGCGTCACGCAGCGGGATCATGCGGGCGTCTTCACGCGCTGCATTCTGGCTGGGCAGAAACGCCCAGACGGCGGTGCCGACAAAGAAGACGAACATCGCCAGCAAAACCCAGCTGTCGGCAATCTCGCGCAGAAGGCTGTAGGTATCCATTACATCATCCTTTGTTCAGCGGCTGGCATCAGGCGTGAAGGTCGAGAAATCGACCATCGTGCCCAGCACCTGCAAATAGGCGATCAGCGCGTCCATCTCTGTCAGGCCGGGTTGGCCGTCAAAGTTGGACACGACGGCGCCGGGATAGCGTTCAACCAAACCGTCCCAGTCGCCGTCGGGGTCGGCCTGTACAAAGAAGTCAGCGCGGGCCGATGCGATCTGGTCGTCGGTATAGGGCACGCCGACAAAACGGTGGGTTTCCAGCAGGGCCTGTATCTGCGCCCCATCAAGCCGGGCATCCGCAAGAAACGCATATTTCGGCATGATGCTTTCAGGCACGACAGACTGCGGGTCCATCAGGTGATCGACGTGCCATGCGTCAGAATAGCGGCCGCCGACACGTGCCACATCGGGCCCCGTCCGTTTTGATCCCCATTGGAACGGGTGGTCATATTGCGATTCCGCTGCCAGCGAATAGTGGCCATAGCGTTCAACCTCGTCCCGCATGGGCCGGATCATCTGGCTGTGGCAGACATAGCAGCCTTCGCGGATGTAGATGTCGCGCCCGGCCAGCTCCAGCGGAGAGTAGGGGCGCACGCCCTCGACATCCTCGATCGTGTTTTCCAGCCAGAAGAGCGGGGCGATTTCCACGATCCCGCCGACGGTCACCACCAGAAGTGATGCGACCAAAAGCAGGGTCGGGCTTTTTTCAAGGACGCGGTGTTTTTCAAGAATTGCCATTTGGGCCGCTCCTTATTCTGCCGGTGTTGCGTTGGGGACCGACACGCTGGCCGGTTGTGCGCCGCGGATGGTCATCCACATGTTCCAGCACATGACCAGCGCACCGCCGAGGAACAGAACACCCCCAAGACCCCGCACCACATACATGGGGAACTTGGCGCTGACCGTGTCGGCGAAAGAGTTGACGAGGAAGCCCTGGTCGTCGACCTCGCGCCACATCAGCCCTTCCATGATGCCTGTCACCCACATGGAGGCCGCGTAAAGAACGATGCCCAGCGTGGCCAACCAGAAGTGCCAGTTGACGGCGGACATGGAATACATCGCCTTGCGCCCCCACAGCTTGGGCGTGAGAAAGTAGATACAGGCGAATGTGATCATGCCGTTCCAGCCAAGCGCGCCGGAATGCACATGGCCGATGGTCCAGTCTGTGTAGTGCGACAGGCTGTTCACCGCGCGGATCGACATCATCGGCCCTTCGAATGTGGACATGCCATAGAACCCGAGGCTGAGGACAAACATCCGCAGGATCGGATCGGTCCGCAGCTTGTCCCATGCCCCTTGCAGGGTCATCAGGCCGTTGATCATACCACCCCAGCTTGGCATCCACAGGATGATCGAGAACACCATGCCAAGGGTCGAGGCCCAGTCAGGCAATGCGGTGTAGTGCAGATGGTGCGGACCGGCCCAGATATAGAGAA
This sequence comes from Yoonia sp., assembly GCA_020627605.1. Lineage (GTDB taxonomy): Bacteria > Pseudomonadota > Alphaproteobacteria > Rhodobacterales > Rhodobacteraceae > Yoonia. The sequence continues at coordinate 3,284 of JAHDGO010000189.1, read as the reverse complement.
AAATCAGCGCCCAGAAATGAATGATTGAGAGCTTGTACGAGTAAACAGGCCGGCCCGCCTGTTTGGGCACGAAGTAATACATCATGCCCAGAAACCCTGCCGTCAGGAAAAAGCCGACGGCGTTGTGGCCGTACCACCACTGCGTCATGGCATCCTGCACGCCAGAGAAGACCTGCACGGATTTTGACCCCCAGATGCTGACCGGGACAGACAGGTTGTTGACCACATGCAACATGGCAACGGTGATGATGAAGGCCAGAAAGAACCAGTTGGCCACATAGATATGGCGCTCTCTGCGGTGAAAGATCGTGCCGAGGAACACAGCCAGATAGGCAAGCCACACGACCGTCAGCCAGATATCAACATACCATTCCGGTTCGGCATATTCTTTCGATTGGGTCGCCCCCAGCAGATATCCTGTCGCCGCCAGCACGATAAACAGCTGGTATCCCCAGAACACGAACCATGCAGTGTTGCCGCCCCAAAGCCGGGCCGCGCTGGTGCGCTGGACCACATAGAATGACGTCGCGATCAGGGCATTGCCGCCAAAGGCAAAGATGACAGCGCTGGTGTGCAGCGGACGTAAACGGCCAAAGTTGGTGAACGGTTGCCCCCAGTCGAAATTCAGCTGCGGAAAGGCCAGTTGAAAGGCAATGAATGTGCCAACCAGAAACCCCGCCACACCCCAAAAGGCGGTGGCGATCACCCCCGCGCGGATCACCCCATCGGCATACAGGCTGGCAGAGCCATCGGCCTGCACCGGTTCATCCGTTTGCCGCAGCACCCAGATGAACATGCCAAAGCTGATGACCATGATCAGCAGCGCATGCAGTTGATAGGCCGGATCCTGTGCAAAGTTGGCCGCAACAGCCGCAACCAGTGTCACGATGCCCAACAGCCCGAGTTTTACATAATCCATGACAAATGCCCCAAAGATTGAAAGAGCACCGGTCTGGACGCTCCTGTTCGCAGGGCAGGTTTATGGGGGGATGGCGCGTGCGACTTTGATCTGTGTCAAAAGCCGCGAAAAAGCGTGTCAGGCTGTAAGATCGGCGTCGTCGCCTGTGGCGTCTTTCAACGCGGCAAGGTCCAGCACCTGAAACTCTTTGCGTCCCGACAGGGCAATAATCCCGTCTTTTTTCAGCGCGTTCAGTTGCCTGCTGACGGTTTCGAGGGTGAGGCCAAGGAAATTCGCAATCTGGTCGCGGGTCATGGCCAGATCAACGCGAACGGGGCCTGTGCCGCCTTCAAGGTCACCACGCCGCGCCAGTAGGTCGAGGAACGTCGCGATCTTTTCTCTGGCGGTCTTGCGGCCCAGCAGGATCATCCGGTCACGTGCGGCGTCCAGCTCATCCATGGCCAGTTCCATCAGGCGGTGGGCGACATGGGGTGTGCTTTCGATCAGGGCTTCAAAGGGGGCACGCTCAAACCGGCAAAGCGTCACATCCGTGGTGGCTGTGACATCGTATTCCGCGTGCCCGCGCCCCGGCCGGCCAATGAAATCAGACGGCAGCAGCATACCAACCATCTGCGTGCGCCCATCCTCCAGCGTTTTGGACAGATCGGCGACACCGGAAACAACCGAGGCCACAAACTCCAGCGGTTCGCCGCGCCAGTAAATCACCTCGCCCGCCTTGAAGCTGCGGTAGGATTTCATCTTTTCCAGCACCGCCAGTTCATCCTCGTCGCAGCGCGCGCAGACGGCGCGATGCCGGATCGGACATTCGGCGCATTTGATGGTGGCGAGGTCGAGGGCGTTCATGTTGACCCAGATCAAGGAAATTTGGCTATCACATTGGTATGAAAACCCATGGGTAAATGCCACCCACAATCAGGGCATTGCTTTGGTGTGCCTGCGGCCGGGCCTGTGATGGATTGCCGACGTGACTAGTGCCAGGACTCATAACCAATAAATGACTGTCACTGCGAGAGCAATTGCTGAGAGGAAGACCTTTGGGCAGCGATCATAGCGGGTGGCGACCCGCCGCCAGGCTTTCAATCTGCCAAACATGATCTCAATGCGGTTGCGTCGTCTATATCTGCGTTTGTCATACCGCACGTGTTTTGCGCGCGACTTTCTGCCGGGGATGCAAGGCCGTATGCCCTTGTCTTGAAGGGCTTCCCTGAACCAATCAGCGTCATTACCGCGGTCCACGAGCAGCCAGTCGACCTTCGGCAAGCTGCTCAGCAGTGCCCGTGCCCAATGTAATCGCTGACCTGCCCGGCAGTGACGAACAGGTTGAGCGGTCGACCTTGGCTGTCGCAGATCGCGTGCAGCTTGGTGTTCATGCCGCCTTTGGTGCGCCCGATCAGGCGCCCACGCCCCCCTTTTTGACGCCCATGCTGGTCGCGGTGCGGTGAGCTATCAAATAGGTGGCATCGATCATCACGGTCTTGTCCTCGCCATGTTCGGCGGCAAGACCCATCATGATCTGGGCAAAGACCCCCTTATCGCTCCACCGCTTCCAGCGGTTGTAGAGCGTCTTCGGGGCTTACGCGGCCCCACTGCGGCCACGGTCCCCTTCAACTATGCGGACCGTACTCTTTGGGTGCGTCCCGCCAGCGTAAGCCATTGCGATTGATGAAGATAATACCGCTCAACACAGGCCTGTCGTCAACGCGTGGTTTGCCGTGGGATTTCGGAAAGTAAGGCTCCAGACGTGTCATCTGCGCGTCGGTCAGCCAGTAAAGATCAGACATGTTCACCGCCATTTTTGCAGCGGTGAATCATGCCACTAGGCGGAAATCGATGGGTCCTGAACCTAACCAAGGCTTAAATCTGTCCATTTCATCTGCCTGCAGGAAAGATTGACATCAATTCAGGCTTTCCGCCTGAGTTACTCAAATGTAGGATATGGCCCTTCATCAAAAAGATGGCGGTACACCCGCCGAAGATGCTCAGACAGCTCTTCGTCTGTGTCCAATCTTACGACTGTCAAATCTTCCCAAGTTTCAAACGTATATGGATGTTCGCTCAAAACGCGTTTGAACTGTTCCTTTAATTTTCTGTCGGTATCAGGCTTACGTCCCAGCCTTTGTTTCACAGTTTCCGGGTCGAAGTGGTTGGCGTTCAGGTACCAATAGGCGAAGCCTTCAAATTCCTCAAAACCGTTCATCTCTGCGCCTCCGGACGCAACGTGAACAAAGCAGGTTCAGTCGCCACGAGTTCGCCGTTCAAGTCTCGCGAAAACTCATAGACAGCAACGATAAAGCCATTCTCAAAATCGATGTCCACATCGCCTTGCGGGTTTTCCGCGGAGCCCGATCCCCAAACGCCATCAATA
>JAHDGO010000188.1 GCA_020627605.1 Yoonia sp. | reverse complement strand
CGACCCCTTGATTCGTAGTCAAGTACTCTATCCAACTGAGCTACCAATCCGCGTAACGGGGGATTTAGACCCGCCGGACTTGTGATGCAAGGCCAAATCGGATTCTTTTACGCCCCTGCGGCAGGTGCCAGGGCAAGGTCTTCCTTGGGCAATGTGATCGCAAAGATCGTCCCGTTTTCGTCCGTCTGGCGCAGCTCCAGCCGCCCGCCGTGGCCGCGGATCAGGTCGGAGGCGATCACCAGACCAAGACCAGAGCCACCCTTGCGCACCCCGCCCTGAAACGGCTGGAACAGGTGTTCCTGCGCCTTTTGCGGCAGGCCGGGTCCGGTGTCGGTGATCATCAGATGCCAGGCTTGGTCATCCTCTGTCGCGCGCACGCTGATCTCGCCGGCATCGCCGGTGGCCATGATCGCCTGACGGGCGTTGCGCACCAGATTGAAGATCACGCGGTAAAGCTGTTCCCCATCCGCGCGCAGCGTCATGGACCCCGGAATATCCTCTGAAAACGACAGCGGATAGTCGGCGGCGGCCAGTCGCTCGCTATCGATCACGTCGCCCACGATCTGGGCCAGATTGACCCGCGACAGCACTGGCGCAGGTTCATCCACCCGCCCGAAAGCCAGCGTTGTTTCACACAGGTTCACCGCGCGCGTGATAGAGTTCACAAGCTTTGGCGCCATCCGTTTGACCAGCGGGTCGTCAGAGCTTTCGATGCGGTCCGTGAACAGCTGCGCCGAGGTCAGGATGTTGCGCAGATCATGGCTGACCTTGGCCACCGCCCCGCCAAGCTGGGCCAGCCGGTCTTTCTGTTTCAGCGCGCCGGTCAGCTGCGTCTGCATCATCTGCAGGGACTCTTCGGCGTCACGCAACTCGCGCACGCCGGCAGAAGGGGTGATGATCTTGCGGGCGTCCTCTGGTGCCTTTGCATAGGCCTGCATGTGGTCGACGACGCCTTTGATCGGGCGCACCAGCAGCATCTGCACCGCCACAAACAAAAGCCCCGCCGTGATGATCGAGATGAAGGCCGACAGCAGCAGGATGTTGCGCCCGTAGTCCAGCAAGGCCGCGCGCAGCGGCATCTCATCCATGGTCACTTCGATCAGCAAACCGCCCTCGCGCACGGGGTTGCCAATGACCCTGATCACCCGTTCTTCGGTGTCCAGCAAGGTGGCAAGCGCATCGCGGATCAGTGTCATGCTGCTGGCGTCGCGCATGTCATAGGTCGCGGTGATCGGTGACGGGATCGGCGACGACAGGGCCAGTTGCCGGATCTGGTCGCGCCGCAGGACGACATTGTAGACCTCGGCGTTGCGCAGCAGTTCCGCCTCCAGCGCGGGGCTGATCATATCGTCCGCTTCCAGCGCCAGTGACGCGATCTGCGCCCGTTCCAGCCGGGCCAGCAGGTAATCCTCACGGAACCGCGCGACAGAGGGCACAAAGATGAAAATCTCGGCCAGCATCACGAAGATCACCGTGAGGATCAGAAAGCGACCTGAAAGAGAGTTGGTCATGTATCCTCGTACCTCGGGCTAGGGCAGCCAGCGCTGCACAAAGCCGACGACCCGCTTTACCGTGGGGTTTTCAAAAAGTCTTGGGCTAAAATAGGCCCCTGCGGCGCGTTTGTTAACCTCACTGACCGTTGGGTAGGGCAGGACGGTATTGGCAATGGCCGACATCTTCATCTTGTTGGCGATGGCCATGGCCCACATGCCGATCAATTCACCCGCCATATGGCCAGCGATGGATGCGCCGACAGGTTTGCCTTTGATCACCATGACCTTGATCAGACCTTTGGTCTTGCGTTCCGCGATCAGGCGGTCGTTGTGGTGGAATTCGAAACGCACGACTTCCAACTGGGCACCGAATTTCTTCTTCGCCTGTGCCTCTGTCAGGCCGACCTGCGCCAGTTCAGGGTCGGTATAGGTGGCCCATGGAATATGGTCCGTGCGCTGTTTGGACGGCAGCCCGAACAGCATCGACCGGATCAGCACACCGGCGTGATAGCCCGCCACATGGGTAAATTGCAGCCCGCCTGCGACATCGCCAGCGGCATAGACCTTCTTGTTGGTGGTGGAGCGCAGATCGGCGCCCACCTTCAACCCGCTGCGGTCATGGGCAATGCCGCCAGCGTCCAGATCCAGCTTGTCGGTGTTCACCTTGCGGCCCACGGCCATCAGCAGATGCGAGCCGGTGAAATCACCCTTCGGCGTATGCACGGTGATCGTGTCACCTTTGCCGCTGATCTTTTCGGCCTGCGCCTCTTCGATGATGTTGATGCCTTCGGCGCGCAGGTTGTCCAGCACGATGGCCGCCATTTCGGGGTCGTCCTTGCCAAATGCCTTGGCCCCTTCGATGACGGTCACATTGCAGCCCAGCCGCCGGTGCGCCTGCGCCATTTCCATGCCGATCGGGCCACCGCCGATGACCAGCAGGTGCTTTGGCTTTTCGCGCAGGTCAAAGATGTTTTCGTTGGTGTAATAGGTGACGTCCTCGATGCCGGGGATCGGCGGCACAAAGGGGCCAGAGCCTGTGGCAACGACAAAGCGGCGTGCCTCGATGATCGTGTCACCGGCCTGCACCTCTGTCTTTGAGATAAAGCGCCCGAATTCTTCGATGACATGCACGCCAAGGCCCTCGAAACGCTCAACGCTGTCGACAGGGGCGATGGTGGCGATCACGTCATGCACGTGGTCCTTAGCGGCGGCATAGTCGACGGTGGGGTCCACCTCTGCCACACCCAGCTGCGCGCCGTGGTTCATGGCATGGGCCTGCTTGGCCGACGCGATCAGCGCTTTGGACGGCACGCAGCCATAGTTCAGGCAATCGCCGCCCATCTTGTGGCCTTCCAGCAGGACCACCTTGGCCCCCATCTGGACGGCACCGGCTGCGATGGACAAGCCACCGGAACCACCGCCAATGATGCAGATATCTGTCTTGATCCGGTTCATGATTTACAGGCCCTTCTTGCCGCGAATGGTGTTGATGACGATTGGCAGCGCGGCAAGCACACACAGGCCAATGATGGGGAAGATGATTTGCGGCTCGAAGATGATGCCAAGGTTGGGTGTCTCGCCGCGGGCAAAGACCTCTCCCAGACCGGCGCCGACAGAGGTGTAAACGACGGACCCGGGAATGATGCCAAGGAAGGTCGAGATCACAAAGCGATGCAGCGGCACCTCAAGGAATGACGGGATCAGGTTGGCCAGAAAGAACGGCACGGCAGGCACCAGACGGATCAGAAACAGCATCGACCACTGGTTTTCGTCGATCCCGTCCTTGATCTTCTTCACAGCCCCTTCAGAGGTTTCCAGCTTCTTGCCAAGGCTTTCGCCAAAACCCCAGCGGGCGGCGAGAAAGATCGCCGTGGCCCCGACGGTGGCCCCGATCATGTTGAACAGGGCACCCGGGAAGGTCGCAAAAAGAAAGCCACCGGTCAGCGTGGCGATTGTCGCCCCGGGGAGGGAGAAGGCGACAATCACCACATAGGCTGCGATAAAGACCAGAACGGTCAGCACATAATTGGCATCGCGAAAGGCCAGCAGGTCCTCGCGGTTTTCGGCCAGCGCCTCAAACGTCAGGTAGTCGCGCAGAAAGAACGCCCCAAGCACGGCGACAACGCCGATCACAATCAGCGGCAGCTTTTTCAGTATCGGGTTTGTCGGGTTATCTGGCATATCGGTCATCTCATCGGTCCTATGGGGTGTCTGTTTGGTTGCAGGTTAGATGGACGCAACCGGCGCGCAGCGATACCCACCTCACGTCCCATTGATGCAAAGACCCCCTGATGTTTCAGTTTTGCAGGGCAGGCCCGTGAAGACTGAAACATTTGACGTGATTGAAATGTGCCAATTGTTGCAGTTTCACCGGCGTGGCCGCGTTGACATGTATAGCCACCCCCTCTAAAGGACGGGTCTGAATTGTCATTCGGCTTCGAATCCTTGTTATGGGTTTGGCCGCAAAACCGGAGAGCTTGCTATGAAGCGCACGTTCCAGCCATCAAACCGGGTTCGCAAGAACCGCCACGGGTTCCGCGCCCGCATGGCCACAAAGGCCGGTCGCAAGATCCTGAACAATCGCCGTGCCAAGGGCCGCGCGAAGCTGAGCGCGTAAGCGCCAGATCTGTTTTGACTGATGTAAAACCGCCGGTGGCGCCTGATGATGGCCTGCCGGCGGTTTCTTTATGCGTGCTGACCAAACGCGCCGACTTTATCCGCGCCTCTTCTGCCCGCCGCTTTGCCACCCCCGGTATCCATCTGCAGGCGCGCAAGCGCGGCGCTGACGAGGTATCGGGCATGCGCGTTGGTTTCACCTGCTCCAAGAAGGTCGGCAATGCCGTGGCCCGCAACCGCGCCAAACGCCGCCTGCGCGCGGTAGCGCGGGCCGTCCTGCCCGAACTGGGCCGCGATGGCTGGGACTATGTGCTGGTCGGGCGCAAGGATATCACGGCAAGCCTGCCATTCGATCAGCTGCTTGCCGACATGCGCCGCGCAGTGCGCAAGGTTCATACATGACGCCCGGCGCCTACCTTCTGTCACTGCCGGTCAAGGCCTACAGGTTGCTTCTGTCGCCTTGGATCGGGCAAAGCTGCCGATATCACCCCACATGCTCTGCCTATGCGCTGGAAGCACTGGAAAAGCACGGGGCAGTCAAAGGCGGCTATCTGACGGTCAGGCGCATCCTGCGGTGTCACCCATGGGGCGGGTCCGGCGTGGACAACGTGCCGGACTAGGGGTCACTTGCGGAAATCAAAATGCCCGCTGCCCAGCTTCTGTCGCCGCTGTGTCTGCGTGCGACCCATCAGCGCCTCTGCCGCATCAGCATAGAAATCCTTGCTGCTGTAGTACCAGCTGTGACTGTGGCGCAGCTTTGAGAAAGGATTGCGCTTGGTATAGTGGGCACTGCAATCGACAACCATGAACCGGTCAGTCGCATTGTCGGGT
>JAHDGO010000187.1 GCA_020627605.1 Yoonia sp. | reverse complement strand
TCAAACAACGCGATGTCAGGTGATGCGGCGCAGCCGGTTGCGGGGGGCAGGGGCGTTGCATCATCGGCCAGCATCCGACGTAGATGCGCAAGTTTGACAGGGCCGAGCACAAGATCAGCATCCACAGCGACAGATGCCGGCACCGCACCGGCCAACCGCTCCAGCGTGCCATCCATTTCGGCCAGTGACTGGGTCAAAAGGTCAATCGATTGCAGAACGGCAAAGCTGGCATTGTTGGCCTTCAGACGTGCGATATCCTGCAGAACCTGCGTCTCCAACTGCGCAACCACGCCACCAAGTTCGCGCAGCAACAAGCTGGAATTGCGCAATAATCCGTCAAGCGGCTGCTGCTGCGACACTGCCGATATGCGTTCCTGCTTTGTCATAACTTGCCAACGACGCTTTCGATGCATTGCTTCATGCTGGCCGTCGTGAATGGCTTCTTGATGATGTTGTTCAATCCCAACTGTTTGCCTTTGCTGACCAGATCAGGGGTGGGGTTGCCGGTGACCAGAATGAACCCGATGCGGGCGGTGGTCTTGTTCTGGCGCAGGGCCTGCAACAGGGCGAGCCCGTCCATCCCCGGCATGTTGTAATCCGACAGCACCAGATGCACAGGATCGCGGATCAACTTCTCCAGCGCCGCGCGACCGTCATTTTCGGCCTGATTTTTCCAGATGCCCATCTCTTCGATGGATTGGATCAGCAAACCGCGACTGACCCCCATGTCATCCACGACCATGACGCGCAGATTATCTTTCAGGCTCATGCTTTTGACCCTTCACGGTTCGGGGCGGGGTCAGGTCCATCCGCCAGTTTCTGATAGGTTGTGATGCCGGTGCTGCGGAACTGGGCCTCTGCCGGTCCGCTCAACCGTTCGGAATGACCGATCATCAGATGGCCACCCGGGCGGAGCACCTCTGCAAACCGTTTCCAGAGCCGGGCCTGCGTGGTCTTGTCAAAGTAGATCGCAGCGTTGCGGCAAAAGATGACATCAAACTTGCGCTTCATCGGCCACTGACCGATCAGGTTCAGCTCTCCGAAGGTGACGAGCTTGCGTAACTCTGCACTGATTTCCAGATCATCGCCGCGGCGTGTGGGTGCCAGCAGCACCTTGCGCCAGTCTGCTGGAATGGCATTCAGCTGGTCTGCAGGATACCGGCCAGCCCGTGCCTGCGCGACAACCTTGCCATCAATATCGGTCGCAAGGACCTTGATGTTGTGACGCGCGGCATCGGGTGCGGCTGCCAGCAGCACAGCGGCAAGGCAATACGCCTCTTGCCCCGCTGAACAGGCCGAGGACCACAGGCGAATTTCCTCGCCAGCTTTGGCCCGCTTGATCAGATCAGGTGCGATCTTGGTCTTGAGGTAGTCAAAATGATGCATTTCGCGAAAGAAATGCGTGACGTTCGTTGTCAGCGCCGACAGCAGATGAGATTGCTCATCCTCGCCCTCGGGCCGGTCGAGCAATGCGCAATAAGCTTCAAAACTTGGCAGGGTGAGCGCGCGCAATCTCTTGGCGAGCCTCGAATAGACCAACGCCTTTTTCGACGGCTGCAGGAAAAGGCCATATCGCGCATTGGCAATATCAGCGATCCGTTGAAAATCCTTGTCGGAAAAGGAAAATTCACCGGTCCTGTTGGCAGTGTTTACGGGCGACTGAACCGTCATGCGGCGACCTGCCCCTCATTGGGGAGCAGTGTCGCAAGGCTGATGATCTTGGTCATGTCATCGCCCACCGGAATAATGCCCTGGATGGCACGTGTGGTGCTGTCTTCCTGACCGCGGGGCGTTTCGCGGACCTCATCACTGCTGACACCAAGGATTTCCGACACCGACTCCACCAGCAGGCCAACTATGCGGTCTTCGATTGCTACGATGATGATCACATGACGCTCTGTGGGGTTGATTTTGGGAAAGCCAAGCTTGGACGCCAGATCGATGATTGGAATCACCGCGCCCCGCAAATTGATGACGCCCAGCACATGTGCTGGCGAATGGGGCAGGATGGTCACCGGGGTCCAGCGGCGAATTTCGCGGATCTGGGTAATCTCGATACAGAAGTTCTGACCGCCTGCGACCAGCGTGACGAACTCCTGATGGCCGCTTTGTGCTTCAGTGGGATGTGACATGTGCCTCACCTTCGGTGTTGTCTGTCGGGAAAGGGGGGGCGTGCTGCGCGCCGGTCGCGATCGCCTCTGGGTCGATAATCAGGGCGATTTTGCCATCGCCGAGGATCGTTGCGCCTGAGATACCTGTGATCTGTCCATAGTTGCTTTGCATGCTTTTCACGACGATCTGGCGCTGGTCGTGGATGTCATCGACGGCAATGGCGCATTGCGTCACGGTTTCCGTCTGGATCAGCAGCAGCACCCTGTCCGTCAGCGGTTTGTCGGACTTCACCGCGCCCAGCCTGCTGCCAAGGTCAACGATCGGGACGTAATCGCCGCGAATGCGCAGCAAATGATTGTTCAGCCCGATCTGGGACAGATCTGCGGCTGTCGGACGCACGGTTTCGACAATGCTGGAAATCGGCACAACCATCGTCTGCCCATCAACCGTGATGATCATGCCGTCCATGACAGCCAGCGTCAGCGGCAGCGTGATGGAAAACGTCGTGCCTTCGCCAGTGACGCTGCTGATGGCGACACGCCCGCCAAGTGCCGTGATGGCCGTCTTGACGACATCCATCCCCACCCCACGCCCGGACAGGTTTGTGACCTCTGCCGCTGTCGAAAACCCCGGCGCAAAGAGCAGATGGTCGATTTCGGCGTCTGACAGCTGCGCCTCTGCCGAGACGAGGCCCTTGGCCACGGCGATATCCCTGATCTTCGGGCGATTGAGGCCCGCGCCATCATCAATAATCTCAATCACGATACTGCCAGAGCGTTGGCTGGCCGTCAGGCGCAGCGTGCCCTTGGCCTGCTTGCCAGCCTCGCGGCGCACCTCCGGCTTTTCGATGCCGTGGTCAATGGCGTTGCGGATCATATGGGTCAGCGGATCGGCCAACCGTTCGACCACGATCTTGTCGACCTCTGTCGCCTCGCCCTCTGTCACAAGGGTGACGTCCTTGCCGGTGGCATCCGCCGCCTCACGCGCGATGCGCAGCATGCGCTGGAACAGCGGCTTGACCGGCTGAGCGCGGATCGACATGACACCTTCCTGAATTTCCCGCGCCAGCAGCTTATAGTCATCAAGGTCTGCAAACAGGTCGGCGGAGTTGGGCAGATCAGCCTCTTGCAGCCGCTGCGAAATGACGGATTGGTTGATGATCAATTCGCCAACGGCGTTGATCAGGCGATCGACACGATCTGGATCGACCCGCAGGGTTGCAGCAGCGCGCTTTGCCGGTTTTTCCGTTGCGGCCGCTTTGGCTGTCGGTTGTCTGGCCGGGTCTTCTGCGGGCCTGGCGGTTTCATCCTCGGGGGTTGGCCCCAATTCGTCCTGTTCTGTGTCAACCGCATCAGCATGTTCAACCGAACCCCCACGTTCGACGTCCAATGCCGTGTCACCCGACGATGTTTCATCATTTTCGCCGGGTTCTGAGAGAGGGATAAACGCTATCTGCAGGTCGCAAAGATCATCGACAAATTCGAAAATTTCGCGAATTGGCAAGTCAGTCTCGGGCCCGTCGACTGAGACGTGCCACCGCAGGTAGCCTTTGTTCCAGACATAACCTTCAAATTTCTCGGGCAGTTCATCGATTTCAACCGCGACCTCAGTTGACCCCAGGTCGGCCAAGGCTGTGATCAATTGGCAGGGGTCGTTGCCAGCCTGGTAGAAGGCCTGCGTCGGGGCAAAACTGACGCGATGGCGCTGCGGAACTGCTGGCGTGGCAAAATCAAGGCTCAGAGCCTCGAACACAAACTCCTCTTCAGGTTCCTCTTCGCCAAGGAAGGCCTGCAAGTCGTTCAGGACCGGATCAACCTGATCGCGGTTTGCCGGCATCTCTTCGCGCGCTGCATCGACAAGGTCCGCCAGAATGTCACCCGCCCGCTGCAAGACGCGCAATAGTGCGTCATCAGTGGCTAACCGGCCCGCGCGGACCTCGTCCAACACGGTTTCGAATTTATGGGCAAACCCTACAAGATCATCCAGCGCAAAGGCGCCAGCTGCCCCCTTGATCGAATGCACGGCACGAAAGACCGCATTGACGGTTTCATCATCGCCCTGACCCGCGCACATATCGGTCAGACCTTCGGTCAGCGCGACAAGCAGGTCCTCACATTCCTCAAAGAAGGCATCGAGAATGGCGCGGTCTGTCATGCGGCTTGTAAGGCGCCTGATGACCGTGATCAGCGCCTCATCGTCAAACGGTTTGACGACCGGTCGCACCCGCCGCGCGTGCGCGTTCTTTCAAAGCGGCCCCACTCTCCGTTGTCAGAACGAGGACCGGAACGGCCTTGTTGATACTGCCCTGACGAATGTCCTCAATAACGCCAAACCCATCCTTGTTGGGCATGTTGACGTCAGTGATCACAAGGTCCGCATCAGTTTCCTGAAACTTGGCCACACCCTCAACACCGTCAACGGCGGTCGTGACGCGAAAGCCTGCGTTTTCCAAGGCAACGGTGAGCAATGTCCGGATCGTACGCGAGTCGTCGATCGCAAGAATGTGTGCGGTCATTCTGCTGCGTCCCCGCGTGTGATTGCGTTGGGAAACCCAAGCAGATCGAACGTCTTCACAACGGCCTCTGACGGGGCGGTGATCTGCACATGGCGATGGTTCGGTTGGCCGAAACCCTGTGCGATGACAATCGCCTGCACGGCCAGACTATGCATTCGGCGCACAGCTGCGCAGTTGATTTCGACCGTCTTGTCCGTCGCCGACATCAGAAAACTTGCCAAAGCGTCGCAATGTTCCGCCTTCGCAATCTCGGGCATGTTAAAGACAGCGGTCTCGTCCGACATTGCGCATTCTCCGTGTAAGATCGCATCAACAGCCCATCAG
>JAHDGO010000186.1 GCA_020627605.1 Yoonia sp. | reverse complement strand
TGGCCCCTTACGCCAAGGGTGGTAAAATTGGCCTCTTCGGGGGTGCCGGTGTGGGCAAGACAGTTCTTATTCAGGAACTGATCAACAACATCGCCAAAGTGCACTCTGGCTACTCTGTCTTCGCCGGTGTGGGTGAGCGGACACGTGAAGGTAACGACCTTTACTACGAATTCATCGAATCCGGCGTCATCAACGCCGAAGACCTGACAAAGTCCAAAGTGGCACTGGTCTACGGCCAGATGAACGAGCCTCCGGGTGCGCGTATGCGTGTGGCCCTGTCCGGTCTGACCATGGCGGAATCGTTCCGCGATCAGTCAGGTACCGACGTTCTGTTTTTTGTCGACAACATCTTCCGCTTTACACAGGCCGGTTCCGAGGTGTCAGCGCTCTTGGGTCGTATCCCATCCGCTGTGGGCTACCAGCCAACACTGGCCACCGACATGGGCCAGATGCAGGAACGCATTACATCGACCAAAAACGGCTCGATCACGTCCGTTCAGGCGATCTACGTGCCTGCGGATGACTTGACCGACCCTGCGCCTGCGACCTCGTTTGCGCACCTTGATGCGACAACCGTTCTGAACCGTGCGATCTCGGAAAAGGGGATTTACCCTGCTGTTGACCCGCTCGATTCAACATCGCGTCTGCTGGATCCCGCCATTGTGGGTGAAGAGCATTATCAGGTGGCTGCTGACGTGCAGAACATGCTGCAGCGTTACAAGTCCCTGCAGGACATCATCGCCATTCTGGGCATGGACGAACTGTCTGAAGAAGACAAACTGACCGTGGCCCGTGCCCGTAAGATTGAACGCTTCCTCAGCCAGCCGTTTGACGTGGCGCAGGTGTTCACAGGCTCGCCAGGTGTGCAGGTGCCATTGGAAGACACAATCGCGTCGTTCAAGGCGGTTGTGGCCGGTGAATACGACCACTTCCCCGAAGGCGCCTTCTATATGGTTGGCGGCATCGACGAAGTGAAAGCCAAAGCCGAGAAAATGGCCGCAGACGCCGCCTAAGTCTGGGCTGAAGGAGAAGCCGATATGGCAAATGTGCAATTCGATCTTGTCTCGCCAGAGCGCCGCTTGGCCTCTGTCGAGGCGTCCGAGGTGCAAATCCCCGGTGCCGACGGCGACATGACCGCCATGGCGGATCACGCGCCGACCATCACGACATTGCGCCCCGGCGTACTGACCGTGGTGCATGGCGGCGGGTCTGACGAATATGTCGTGTCCGGCGGCTTTGCCGAGATCACGGCCGACAGCGTGTCAGTGCTGGCCGAGCAGGCCCTGCCAAAGGCCGAGGTCACGCAAGAGGTCTATGACGCCATGGTCGAAGAGGCCAAAGAGGCCTATGGCCGCGCGCAAGAGACGTTCAAGAACGAGCCAGGCCCCGTTGATGACGCAGCCAAGCTTTTGTCAGACATGGTGGCCATTGGTGGCCACATCGGGTTGACCGCCAAAAACTAGGCATCTGCCGCTAAGTTTTGGAAAGGCCGTCGCGATTTGCGGCGGCCTTTTCCTTTGGGTCAGTCCTGTGTCGCGACCAGCAAGCCGCTCGCGCTGAGGCTGGGGCTGCCGTCGATCATCACATCCATATCACCGCTCAACCCGATGCTGCTACCACTGCCGCGCAACCCTTCACCGGCGGCACCAAAGAACAGCCCCACCAGTTCACCATCGACGACAAAATTATTCAGCCCGTTATCAAGCGCCCCATCGACATCCATGTCAAAGCTGGCACCAGCGACACCGGCAAAGATGTCACCGTTGGTCAGGTTGATCGTCCCCTCATAGCTGACGACCTGGTTCACCATGTTCTGGTCGGGCGTGACACCCAGAAACCCATCCGCCGTGCCAGACAGCGCGCCGGTATCGAACTGCACACCCACCACTGCATCACCGATGATATTGGCAGAGGTGGTCGCATTCCCGAACGTCAGGTTCAGGTAACCGCTGTAGCTGGTCGTGCCCATGGTGGTGGGCAGGCTCGCCATCGCTGTCGGGCCCCTCACAGTCGCGGCGGCAATCGTGCCCTGAAAGTCCGGGAACATCACATTGAAATAGGCATCGCGTTCCGCTGCGCTGACAATATTCAGCGGATCAGGTGGTGGGGGCGGCGGCGGCGGTGGTGGTGGCGGACCGGGGTCCCCGCCGCCGCTGCCGCCCCCACCGGTGGTGCTGCCGCCGGTGCTACCACTGGTTGCACCGCCTCCGCCCCCGCCGCATGCCCCAAGGCTTGCGATCAGCAGAAAACAGATCATAGTTTGAAACACTGACACAGACACGGTCGTGAAATCCTGGGATTTTCATACGGTTAAAATTTGGTTATCAGGCAAATCTTAATCAAAAGTTATCAATTGAGATTGGACATGGGGGCAGGCAGGATAACGGCAGTCTCTGAAAGGTGCGTAGCGCAATATAATGCTTAGGTTGAATAGTGGTTTGGTCGGGATCGACCACGGGGATGTTGTTCTTTTCTCCGATTTTGAAGATGACGGGCAGATGTGGCGCGGCGAGGGCCCGCGCCAGTCGCGCGCGCCCGTCAGTTTTGCCAAACCCTATGCCGCGCCACCGCATGTGCAGGTTGCGATTTCGATGTGGGATATCTCAAACAGCAGCAATATCCGCGCTGACGTGCAGGCAGAGAATATCACCGTCGCGGGGTTTGATATCGTGTTTCGCACATGGAGCGATACACAGGTCGCACGCGTGCGGGTCGCGTGGACGTCGTTCGGGGAACTGCCAAACGACGACGGGTGGGAGCTTTACTGAGGCTATGCCGTCGCTTGTGGCAGGGTGTTGGCGTGCGACAGCAACCGACGCGGTGCTAAATCACTCCGCCGCGTAAAGCCCCTCATAGATCGGGCCAAGCGTCTTGTGATCAAACAGCGATGACACTGATGTGCCATTCCATGTGTTCAGGATGGCCTGTGCAAACATCGGTGCGGTCGGCACGATGCGGATATTCTTGCAGCCCTTGACGGCCTCGGTGGCCTCGATCGTGTCAGTGATGACAAGGCTTTTCATGACGGATTTCGATACGCGGTCGACGGCGGGGCCGGACAGGACACCATGGGTGATATAGGCGTGGACCTCTTTCGCGCCGTTTTCCATCAGGACCTGTGCAGCTTTGCAAAGTGTGCCAGCGGTATCAACGATGTCGTCCACGATCACGCAGACCTTGTCGGTCACGTCACCGATCACGGTCATCTCGGCCACTTCGCCGGGCTTGCCGCGCCGTTTGTCGACAATCGACAGCGGTGCGCCAATCCGCTGTGCCAGATCACGGGCGCGGGCCACGCCGCCCACGTCAGGCGACACAACCATGACGTCATCCATCTTGCCACGGAAGTGATGCATCGCATCCAGCGCATAGATGGGCGAGGCATAAAGGTTATCGACCGGAATATCGAAAAAACCCTGAATCTGCGTTGCATGCAAATCCAGGGTCAGTACGCGTTCGATGCCTGCTTCGACGATCATATTCGACACCAGCTTGGCGGTGATCGGGGTACGGGCCTTTGACCGGCGGTCCTGCCGGGCATAGCCGAAATAGGGGATCACGGCGGTGATGCGCGCGGCAGAGGACCGGCGCAGCGCATCGGCGATGATCAAAAGTTCCATCAGGTTGTCATTGGCGGGGTTCGAGGTCGGCTGGACAATGAACATATCCTCGCCGCGCACGTTTTCGAACACCTCGACAAAAACCTCGCCATCGTTGAACCGTTCAACTCTTGCGTCGCACAAACCGACCTCCACCCCGCGGTGCATGGACATGCGGCGGGCGATGCCTTTGGCCAATGGCTGGTTTGCGTTGCCGGAAATCAGCTTTGGCTCGAACATGGTGGGCATTGGGGGGGGTCCTTTGGCAGAAGGGCGTCACTGGCATGTAACAGAATCGTGGCGTTGACACCGGGTAGCACAAGCGTAGCCTCGCGCAAAGAATTCAGCACCCAAGGACACGCAAAATGGCGCATATCGACTACTACTTCGCAACACTCTCGCCCTTCACATATCTCAGCGGCACGCGGCCCGCCGAAGTGGCCGCGCGGCACGGTGCGACGATCACCTACAAGCCGCTGGATATCATGGCGCTGTTTTCACGTACCGGCGGCGTGCCACCCAAGGACCGGCACCCGAACCGCCAGGAATACCGCCTGCAGGATATGGCGCGCCGGGCCAAGGTCGTTGGCAAGCCGCTGAACCTCAAACCGATGTTCTGGCCGACCAATGGCGCCCCGTCCGCCTATGCGATCATCGCTGCGCAGAACACCGGCGGCGATGTGGCAACACTGGTCGAGGCCTTTGGCGCCGCCTGCTGGGCAGAGGAACGCGACATCAGCCAGGATGACGTGGTGCGTGACTGTCTGGAAAAATGCGGGTTCGATCCGGCGCTGGCCGAAAAGGACATGCTGACCAGCGCTGAAACCTTTGGCAAAAACCTCGAAGATGCGGTGAATGCCGGGGCCTTCGGCGCGCCGTTCTTCATCACTGATGACGGGCAGCGGTTCTGGGGCGAAGACCGGATCGCGGATCTGGACGCGCATCTTGCGGGCACCCTCTGACCCATGCAGATTGCGGGGCATGACATCCACACCATCACGGTGGGGGACGGCGGTCCTGCGGTCATGATCCATTGTGCGCTGGCCCGGCACGAGGCGCTGCTGCCGCTGGCCCGCGCGCTGGGTCTGCGCGCAACCCTGCTGGACATGCCGGGCCATGGCCGCAGTGCTGACTGGGATGGCAAGGCGGATTACCAGCAACTCGTCACAGATGCCGCAGCCGCCTGTTGCGACGGCCCGACCCATCTGATCGGGCATTCCTTTGGTGCAACAGCGGCCTTGCGGCTGGCAGTCACGCGGCCCGCACTTGTCAGCCGTCTGACCCTGATAGAGCCTGTCTATTTCGCCGCCGCTAAAGGCGCGCCCGCCCATGACGCGCATCGCGCAGCCTTTCGCCCCTTCG
>JAHDGO010000185.1:3449-4975 GCA_020627605.1 Yoonia sp. | reverse complement strand
ATGGCTCGATGCCTCTGCCAATGTCGCATTGGCCAATTTTTCCAGCGGCCAGTCACGGAAGGCGCCGCCGGATGCGGTGATGATCACCCGCTCGACCGCCGCCATATCCTCGCCCACCAAAGCCTGAAAAATGGCGGAATGCTCGCTATCAACCGGCACCACGGTCGCGCCGTGGGCTTTGGCTTGGCCCAAAAGCAGCGGGCCCGCTGTCACCAGCGACTCTTTATTGGCCAGCGCAAGCGTCGTGCCGTGTGACAATGCGGTCAGCCCCGGCACCACCCCCGCTGCGCCAACAATGGCCGACAAGGTCCAGTCGACGGGCCGCGCCGCTGCTTCTGCCACGGCCTCCGGTCCAGCGGCCACGGCAACATCCGTTCCGGCAAGCAAGCCTTTCAATTCATTGTAGCATTCAGGGTAGCAGGTGACGGCGATATCGGCATTCAGTGCCTTTGCATCCCGCGCCAGCTGCGCCAGATTGCGCCCGCCCGTCAGGGCAACCACATCATAGGCCCCTGCATCGCGCGCCACCAGATCAACTGCGTTCTGCCCGACCGACCCGGTTGCCCCGAACACGGAAATCCGCCTCAAAAGATGACCCCCGGCACATCCACGATGTCGGCGACAACAATCAGGAACAGTGACGCACCCAAGAGCGCGTCAAACCGGTCAAACAAACCGCCATGACCGGGGATCAGGGTAGAGCTGTCCTTGACCCCCATCCGCCGTTTCAGCGCGCTTTCGGCAATATCGCCCATCTGTCCAGCAAAGCTCAGCACCATGGAAATCAGGATGATCCAGAGGCCAGCATTGGTGAAAAGCGTAAAGATGAACCCGACAAGAGCGGCACCAAGCCAGCCCGCGACCGTACCGCTCCATGTCTTTTTGGGGCTGATGGCTGGCCAGAATTTCGGCCCGCCAAAGGCCTTGCCAGCAAAATAGCCAAAGATATCCGTCACAATCACCACCGACATCAGCCACAAGAGCCAGAAAAACCCGTAATCACCGCGAAAATGGACCAGCCCCCAGCCTGCCAGCTGAATGCCAAGGGCAAAGATGAAGAAGGTCTTGATCTCGGTCTTCAACTGCGTGACCCCAAGGATCGGCACCACCAGAAACAACAGCATGCCCCACATGCTTTCATGGGCCAGTTGCCCCGACATGACAGAGGCGACCAGGGCCGCCAGCAGCATACCCTTTGTCGCCTCTTCAGGCCGGATCATCATCCAGAGTTCCCAGACCATGACGGCAGTGACAAAGACCACAAGCATCTGAAACCAGACGCCGCCCAGGATCACACCAGCCGCGCCCACCACAACCATCGCCGCACTGGACGTCAGACGGACCGTCAGATCATCCCATTTTGCCGGCGGCGGTGGGGTTGGGACTTCCATCCTCAGGCCCGTACCGCACCAAAGCGCCGGTCCCGCTTGGCAAAAGACTGCAGCACCGTTGCAAACTCCTCTGCGGTGAAATCCGGCCAGAGCGTGTCGACAAACTCATATTCCGCATAGGCTGACTGCCACAGC
>JAHDGO010000185.1:0-3439 GCA_020627605.1 Yoonia sp. | reverse complement strand
TCGGCATCCACGTCCTGCGGGTTCAGCCGCCCCTGCGCCACTTCATGGGCCATGCGGCGTGCCGCGCGGGTCACCTCGTCACGACCGCCATAGTTCAGGGCGACAGTCAGATGGACGCGATCGTTCTCTGCCGTGCGCAGCTCCAGATCATCCATCAGCGTGACCAGCTTGTCATCCAGACGGATACGATCGCCAATAAACCGCACGCAGACACCGCTTTCAAACAACTCCTGCGCCTCACGTTCCAGATAGCGGCGGAACAGGGTCATCAGCCCTGCCACCTCTGACTGGGTGCGTTTCCAGTTCTCTGTCGAAAAGGCAAAGAGCGTCAGGTATTTCACACCCAGATCAGGGCAGGCCTTCAGCACCTCGCGCACGCGGCGCGCACCAGCCTGATGGCCAAACAGCCGCGGACGCCCACGCTTTTGCGCCCAACGCCCATTGCCATCCATGATGATGGCGACATGGGCCGGGGTGGATTGGGCACGAAGGTCTCTGGGCATAAATGGCCCCTCTGGGCTTGGGAAAATCGCTGGGGGCTAGACCTGCATGATCTCGGCTTGTTTCGTCTCAAGCGTGTCGTCGACAAGCTTGATGTGGGTATCGGTCACCTCCTGTACGGCGGCCTCCCAGAATTTCTGATCGTCCTCGGACATGCCAGCGGCCTTGCCCTTCTTGATCTGGTCCATGCCATCACGACGCAGGTTGCGGATCGAGACGCGGGCGCTTTCGGCATACTGGCCGGCGACCTTGCTCAGCTCGCGGCGACGTTCCTCGTTCAGCTCGGGGATCGGCAGCATGATGATGGTGCCGTTCAGCTGCGGATTGATACCCAAACCGCTTTCACGGATGGCCTTCTCCACCTTGCCGACAAGCGCCTTGTCCCAGACGTTGATTGTCACCATCCGGGGTTCTGGCACATTGACGGTGCCCACCTGGTTGATCGGGGTCATACTGCCGTAGGCATCCACCATCACAGGCTCCAGCATGGAACCGGATGCGCGCCCGGTGCGCAGTGACGCGAGCTCAGTGCGCAGATTTGCGATCGCCCCTTCCATGCGGCGGGTCAGATCGTCGGTATCAAGTTCAAATTCGTCAGACATGGTTCTTCAGCTCTTCCTCGCGCAGCACAACTGCGCATGTTTTTTGTGTTTTAGGCCAAAGCCAAGCACTTGTATAGTCAGGCAAACCCGCAAAGCCCGTGCAGAATTTCCGCAGGTCCCGTTTCTTTTGTTCATAAATATCCCGGGGTGTTTGAGGGGCAGCGCCCCACATCCCTGCAAAAACGCGTGCGGCGCAGCCGCGCCATCTAGTCCCTGACGATGGTATAGGTGCCTTCGCCGGCCAGAATACCGCGGAAACCACCGGATTCGTCCAGCGAGAACACGATGATCGGCAAATCATTGTCGCGGGCCAGCGCAATCGCACTGGCATCCATCACACCCAGATGCTTTTGCAGCACCTCATCATAGCTGACCACATCATAGCGCACGGCATCATCATGTTTGGCCGGGTCCTTGTCATAGACGCCATCAACCTTCGTCCCTTTGAAAATCGCCTCGCAGTTCATCTCGCTCGCGCGCAGGGTCGCGGCCGTATCTGTGGTAAAATAGGGGTTGCCCGTACCGGCGGCAAAGATGCAGACCCGCTTCTTTTCCAGATGGCGCACGGCACGGCGGCGGATGTAAGGCTCTGCCACTTCGTTCATCGTGATCGCGGAAATAACGCGAGTGTGGATGCCCAGTTCTTCCAGCGCGGACTGCATGGCCAGTGCGTTCATCACCGTGGCCAACATGCCCATGTAATCGGCCGTCGTCCGCTCCATCCCCTGCGCGCTGCCTTGCAGCCCGCGAAAGATATTGCCGCCACCAATCACCATGCAGATTTCGACGCCCATGTCGTGGACAGTCTTCACCTCTTTGGCGACCCGCTGCACCGTCGGCGGGTGCAGCCCGAAAGAGGTGTCCCCCATCAGCGCCTCGCCCGAGATTTTCAGCATCACCCGTTTGTAAGCTGCATTCTTTGTCGTGCTCATCGTGGCGCCCCCGGGTCAAATGTCATTGGCGCGCAAAATGTCGCAAAAGCAGCCAAGGTTCAATGCCAGCTTGCCCAGAAAAGCCAGACCCGGCATGAAGACGACCATGATCACGATTTCCCCTTCCGCCCCTGTGCTGATCGCCGGGCCAACCGCCTCTGGCAAGTCGGCGCTGGCGCTGCAAATCGCTGCCGCGCAGGGCGGCGTGATCGTGAATGCCGATGCCCTGCAGGTCTTTGCCGGATGGCGTGTGTTGACGGCCCGCCCGGACGACGCCGATCTGGCAGCGGCACCCCATGCACTTTACGGTCATGTGCCCCATGATGCCGATTATTCCGTCGGGCATTGGTTGCGCGATGTCACCCCGTTTTTAGCAGGCAGCGTGCGCCCGATCATCGTTGGCGGTACAGGTCTGAATTTCGCGGCACTGACACAGGGGCTGGCCGAGATCCCGGCGACCCCGGCACCTATCCGCGCGGCAGGCGACGCGCTGTCGCATCAGGATTTGCTGGCGGGCCTCGACCCCGCAACAACCGCCCGGATCGACACGCAGAACCGAATGCGCGTGCAAAGGGCTTGGGAGGTTCTGCAATCCACCGGCAAACCCCTGGCGGCGTGGCAGGATGACACCCCGGCGCCGCTGCTGCCACCTGAACAGGCCCATTGCATTACCCTTGACGCACCAAAGGACTGGCTGAACCACCGGATCGCGCGCCGGTTCGACATCATGCTGGAACAAGGGGCATTGGCAGAGGCAGAGGCGATGCTGCCCAACTGGGACCCGGCGCATCAATCCTCAAAGGCCATCGGCGCGCCGGAATTGATTGCCTATCTGCAAGGTCAAATGTCATTGGATGCGGCGCGCGAAGCCGCGATTGTGGCTACCCGCCAATACGCCAAGCGGCAACGCACATGGTTCCGGTCACGTCACAAGAACTGGCACCATATCAGTGCCGACAGCCCCGACTTATCTGCAACACTGTCGTTTGCCGCTGCTCCAGACCATTGATCCCAAAGCGGAATTTGCACAGACTTGACAAAAATCAACATGAAGACAGGGCCATGCAGACCGAAACCACCGTACCTGCCCTTGCGATCAATGCTATCACGCAAAGCGGTTCTGCTGGCCGCTGGCGGACAGAGGCCATGCGCAGCCATGACACCGCCAGGCTGATCCACATCACCCGCGGTCAGGGGCGGATCACGGTCGCTGGGCTCACCAATGGCTATGGTCCAAACAACCTGATCTATATCCCGCCCCGCACGATGTACGGGATCGAGGTTGGTCCAACTGTCTTTGCGCAGATGGTGACCTTGCCTGAGGCTGCGGGCTGGCCGGACACAGCCGTGCATCTGCGCATCCTTGATGTCAGTCGCCAGACGCAACTGACCGGATTGACGGAA
>JAHDGO010000184.1 GCA_020627605.1 Yoonia sp. | reverse complement strand
CACTCGCACGGGCCAGCGACCCTCTGCGCGAAGCGCGGCGGTTCGAGATTGCCGGACCGCTGGTCTGCCCGCCGCCGCCCTTCATCTGTCATTTGACCGAAACAGTGGATGACCTGCCGCAGCACTGGATCAGCGTCGGACGCCCAGAGGCCCGGCGTGTGCTGCTTTACCTGCATGGCGGCGCGTATTTCGTCGGCAGCGGTCAGGCGTATCGTGGTTTTCTGGGGCGGATCGCAAAGTCGACCGGCCTGCGCATTTGCGCGCCGGACTATCGGTTGTTGCAGGATGCACCGTTTCCGGCAGCTTTTGATGATGCCGTGCAAGCGTGGCAGTGCCTGATTGCAAAGGGCTACCGCCCTGAGGACATCGTGCTGGGTGGCGACAGCGCCGGTGCCGGGCTGATGCTGGCACTGCTGGCGCAACTGACCGCAGCCGGCCAGCGCCCGGCAGCGGCCTTTGCCCTGTCTCCCTGGACGGATCTCACCCTTTCTGGCGACAGCCTTCATCAGGCGAAAGAGGTCCTGCTGCCCGTCTCACGCATGGCAGAGGTGGTGGACCGTTTTTTGGGCGAGACCGACCCGACAGACCCGCGCGCTTCGCCCTTGTTTGCGGAATTCGACTCTCCCCCGCCTGTGCTGATCATGGTCGGCAGCAATGAGGCGCTGTTGGATGACAGCTGCCGCATCGCAGATCGCATTGGCCCGACGGCGGTGCTGGAGGTTTGGCGCGACACACCGCATGTCTGGCCGTTCTTCGCGCGGTATCTGCCAGAGAGGCGGCGCGCGCTGGACCGCATCGGTGAGTTCGTTCAGGCCTCTTTTGCCACCGACAGACGAAAGCCGATCGCCTCTGCCACGTGATCGCGTCGGATGTCCGTGCTGCCTTCCAGATCAGCGATTGTGCGGGCCACACGCAAGACTCGGTGATAGCCGCGCGCGGTCAGGCCAAACCGTTCGGCGGCTTTCAGCAGCAGGGCACGCCCCTCGGCATCTGGCGTGGCGACCTCGTCCAGCAGATGCCCTTCGGCATCGGCGTTGACCCTTGCGCTTGGGTGATCGGCAAAACGCGCTGACTGTACTGCCCGCGCCGCAGCGACCCTTGTCGCGACCGTGGCCGATGTTTCGCCGTCGTCAGGCAGATCAAGGTCTGTGAAGGCCACTGGCGGCACCTCTACCCGCAAATCGAACCTGTCCATCAACGGCCCTGATATGCGCCCAAGATAATCCTCGCCACATTGCGGCACCCGCGCACAGGCCCGTGCGGGGTCTGCCAGATAGCCGCATTTGCACGGGTTCGCCGCCGCCACCAGCATGAAGCGGCAGGGATAACGGACATGGGCGTTTGCGCGGGCCACCACGACCTCGCCTGTCTCGATTGGCTGGCGCAGGGTTTCCAGCACCGTGCGCGGAAATTCGGGAAATTCATCCATGAAGAGAACGCCGTTATGCGCCAGGCTGATCTCACCCGGTTTGGCCCCGCGCCCGCCGCCGATGATTGCCGCCATAGAGGCCGTGTGGTGCGGCTCGCGAAATGGCCGGTCGCGGTTGATACCGCCTTCATCAAGCAGCCCTGAGAGTGAATGGATCATCGAGGTTTCCAGCGCCTCCGCAGGGCTGAGCGGTGGCAGCAGGCCGGGAATGCGCGCCGCCAGCATGGATTTCCCTGACCCCGGAGATCCCACCATCAGCAGATGGTGCCGCCCGGCGGCTGCGATTTCCAGCGCACGTTTGGCGCGTTCCTGTCCTTTGACCTCTGCCAGATCGCGGGTGCTGGCGCGGCCGGTCACCTCGCCCGGCTCCGACAGGGCAATGACGGATTGTCCCGTGTAGTGGCGCAGCACATCGCCCAGCGATCGTGCGGCGATGACCTTGGCCGCGCCGACCCAAGCGGCCTCTGACCCGCAGGCCTGCGGGCAAAGCAACGTCCGCTCTTCTGAAGCGGCGGCCATGGCCGCAGGCAATGCGCCGACAACCGGCACCAGCGCGCCATTCAGTGACAACTCTCCCAATGCCACCGTCTGCGCGGCGTCCTCCAATGGGACAATGTCCAGCGCGGCGAGAAGGGCAAGGGCGATGGGCAGATCGAAATGTGAGCCTTCTTTAGGCAGATCAGCGGGGGAAAGGTTCACCGTGATCCGTTTCGACGGCAAGGCAATTGCCAGCGCCGTCAATGCGGCCCGCACCCGCTCGCGCGCTTCAGAGACGGCCTTGTCCGGCAGGCCAACGATGGAAAAGGCGGGAATGCCCGGCGTGACGGCGCATTGCACCTCGACCAGCCGGGCCTCTATCCCTTCGAAAGCCACAGTATAGGCCAGTGCAACCATGGTGCCCTCCGTTCATGGTTAACGGTTAGGCAAGCGGTCTTTCGAAAAGGTTAATTTGTGGCGGCAGGCCAGGGTTTGCGGGACAATGGCATGTCATATTGGCTGAGTTCGGTATCCTCGCGCAGCCCATCAGCCCGCCACGTCAGAAACGCCGGGTGGGTGATGATTGCCTCTGCGTAGCTTCGGGCCCTGTCCGACATTGGCAGATCATAGGTCAGAAGCCGGGTCGCGACGGGTGCATAGAAGGCGTCCGCAAGGGTGAAGTTGCCGTAAAGGAAGGGCCCGCCAGAACGGGCAATTGCTTTGTCCCAAATGGCCGCGACCCGTGCCACATCCGCCAGCACGGCGTCAGATGGGTTGAAGCCCTCCCACCCGGTACGCAGGTTCATCGGGCAGGCCGCGCGCAACGGGCCGAAGCCCGCGTGCATTTCCGCGATGATGCTTTGCGCCTCGGCCCTTTCGACAGGATCGGATGGCAGCAACCCACGATCAGGAAACGCTTCGGCCAGATGCCATGCGATCGCAATGGAATCCGTCAGCAACCCGCCCGCTGGCGTCACCACGGCAGGCACGGTGCTGTGACCGCCAAAAGCGGCAACATCAGCCGCGAAGCTGTCGCCGTAGATTTCAGCCGAGGTCACATCGACCGCGATGTCGAAGGGGGCGAAACACAGCCAGCCACGCAGTGACCAGCTGGAATAGCTCTTTTGCCCGATAAGAAGTTTATATGTCATGTCCGGCACGCTAGCCCGCTGTCTGTGCCGAAAGCGAATGCTTTTCTGTGACGCGCCCCATCACGGCTGGTGATTGATCGGTCCGGCAGACCACCCACCCGCCCCATGTGCCAATTGCGTCACCGACAGATTGTCGATCTTATGACCAAAGGCCGCGTAGGCCCCGATCCCCAGCGCGCGCTGCACCTGTGTCAGGATCACCCCGAAATGGGCCACGATGATCAGATCGGCGTGACCCCTGGACAGATAGCCATCCACCGCATCATCAACACGCGCGCGCACGGCGTTCCAGCTTTCCCCGCCGGGCGGGGCCACATGGCCGGGCGTTTCCCAATAGGCGCGGATGGTGACGGGGTCTTCTGCCTCGACCTCGGCAAATGTGCGCATCTCCCACGCGCCGAAATTAATCTCACGCAAGGCCGGGTCATGGGGCAGCCGGGTGGCTGGCTGCAGCACATCCGCTGTGGTCACCGCGCGTGTCAGGTCGGATGAGACGACCGGTGCGTCAGGCAGGTAGGCGCGCAGCCGGGCAATTTTTGCGGTGTCCGACAAATCGGCTGGCAGGTCGGACCAGCCGACCATGGATTTGGCATGTGTCGGCCCGTGGCGCACGAGCCAAAGCCGGGTCATGGCAAATCGCCTTTCAGTGGCAGCGGCAATCCTGCCATCACGGCCACGACCAGATCCGCCTGTGCGGCCAGTTGCTGGTTCAGCCGCCCTTGCGCATTACGAAATTTGTGGGACAGCGCGTTGTCAGGGACAATCCCCTGTCCGACCTCATTTGAGACGACAACAACCGGTGCCGCGCAGTGGGCAAGGGCATCCAACAGTGTGGCCGCATGCGCCGCCACATCGTGATCGGCAAGAATCACATTTGTCAGCCAGAGGGTGGCGCAGTCCAGCAGAATAACCTCGCCTGACTTTGCGGCGGACAGCGGTGCTGCAACATCAATCGGGGCCTCAATCGTCGTCCAGCCGGCGCCACGGCTTTTTTTATGCAGGCGGATTTTTTCGGCCATCTCATCATCAAAAACCTGCGCAGTGGCAATATAGGTCGGCGCGTCAGAGGCCAGCAAAACAAGGCTTTCCGCAAATGCGGACTTGCCAGAGGCAGCGCCGCCTAGGACGAGTGTCAGATGTGGCAATGGCATATTGGGAACTTTTATTGATCCAGCACGTTAAACGGAGCGTAACCAGTCCAAGCAACAAAGTTAATGCAGCACGCTGCCATCTGGGAGAAATAACATGGGCGTCACCGGTTTTTCTGATCAAACTTTGTCACGGACTGCGATGAAAGCGGAACTGCTCGACGCAGAAACCGAACTCGCGCTCGCCTATGCCTGGCGCGATGACCGCGATGAAAAAGCCCTGCACCGTCTGATCACCGCCTACATGCGACTGGCCATTTCCATGGCATCGAAATTCAAACGCTACGGTGCGCCGATGAATGACCTGATTCAGGAAGCATCCGTCGGGCTGATGAAGGCCGCAGATAAATTTGACCCGGATCGCGGCGTGCGTTTTTCGACCTATGCCGTCTGGTGGATCAAAGCCTCGATCCAGGATTATGTGATGCGCAACTGGTCCATGGTGCGCACAGGCTCCACCTCTTCGCAGAAATCACTGTTTTTCAACATGCGCCGCGTGCAGGCCCGGCTGGAACGCGAAGCCGCAGCCGAAGGCCGCGCGCTGGACCGCCAGGAAATGCGAGAGCTGATCGCGATCGAGGTCGGTGTGCCACTGCATGACGTCGAAATGATGGAAGGGCGTTTGTCGGGCTCTGACTTCTCGCTGAATGCCACCCAATCGACAGAGGACGAAGGCCGCGAGTGGATCGACGCGCTGGAGGATGATGGCCCGCAGGCGTCGGAAACCGTTGCCCACACCCATGACAACGATACGTTGCGGCAGTGGCTGC
>JAHDGO010000183.1 GCA_020627605.1 Yoonia sp. | reverse complement strand
TGGGCAGCGGGTCTTTCTTGGTGATGATCACCGGCCACATCTCGGAATACTTGCGGTTGAACTCAACCCACTTTTCCATGTCAGGCTCTGTGTCCGGGCGGATCGCGTCGGCAGGGCATTCGGGTTCACATACGCCACAGTCGATACATTCGTCAGGATGGATCACCAGCATGTTCTCACCCTCGTAGAAACAATCCACGGGGCAGACTTCGACGCAGTCGGTATATTTGCAGGCGATACAGTTGTCGTTGACGATGTAGGTCATGAGGTTTTCCGGCGCAGTTTACCGCGCCTAGCTAGAATAGACGCCGCAGGCATTCAAGGTCATTCAGGTCGTTGCGCGGCTGGCCATGCATAACAGTCACGCGAGCGGCAAAGCGCCATGCAGATTGCATCTGCTGGACTGTCGCGGCGTCTGCGGCCATCATCTGTGCCATTAACGAAAATAAATGGATCAATCCTGGGGGGATGACAGATGTCTTTGATGAACACCGTTGCGAAAATGGCCGTCGGCTTTGCCGTGGCCAAGGGTATGGACGCAATGAAGAAAAATGGCGGAATTGGGAAGACGCTTGAAGGGCTGACCGGCAGCGGCGGCCCGCAGCAGGCGGGTGGTATGGGTGGCCTTGGTGACATGCTGGGCCAGCTGACGGGCGGTGGATCACCCAGCCAAGGCATGGGTGGTCTTGGCGGCATGCTGGGTCAATTGACAGGGGGTGGCGGTGCTGCGGCTGGCGGGCTTGGCGGGCTCGGCGCGCTACTGGGTGGTCTTGGCGGTGCCAGGGGCGGCAGTGCCGGTGGCGGGCTAGAGGCACTGTTGAACCGTGACAACCCTGCCAATGAGCCCGACGAGGAAGAAGTCGCAAAACTGATGATGCGCGCCATGACCCAAGCGGCCCGCGCCGACGGTGATCTGGATGCAGACGAAAAGGCCAAACTGGTGGATGCCGTCAGCGACGGCGACCCAAAGAGCGTCCAGACCCTGCAAAGCATCCTCAGAGAGCCGGTAGATGCCGCGCAACTTGCATCTGACACGCCCCAAGGGCTGGAAACGCAGGTCTACACCATGTCAGTCAATGCAATCACGCCAGACAATCAGGCAGAGGCGCAGTTTCTGCATGACTTGGCGAACGGGCTGGGCATCGCACCGGATACGGCCAATCAAATCCATGACAGTCTGGGTGCGCCACGGCTGTATCGCTAGCGGCTAATCAAGCCTCATATCGCGGCGATCTTTCTTGGTCGGGCGACCACCCTTTTCATAGCGCGGGTTGGCGCCCTTCGCCGCGACTGGTCTGTCTTTCGGTGCCGGTGTCAGATCTTCGTAGAGCGCCTGCGCCTCTGGCGCGGGGCCACGCCGTTCGCCGCAGGCGAGGATGCGCACGACACGGGTTTCCTTTGCCTGAATGAACGTCAACACGTCGCCTGCCCCAACGGCGCGCGATGGTTTGCTGACAGGCTGCGCATCAACACGCACCTTGCCGCCCGTCACCACACCAGCCGCAATGCTGCGCGATTTGAAGAACCGCGCATGCCACAACCATTTGTCCAACCGGATGGTCTGGCGCGCCTCGTTCAATCCTTTTTGAACCCGGCGAGCGCTGCGGCAAATGGATTGTCAGGATCAATCTGCTTTTCGCGCTTTGGCTTGGCCTGAAATGTCTGCGGCTTGTTGCCACCACCCTTCGGCTTGCCCTTGGGCTTGCCTTTGCCACGCGGGCGGCTGTCACCTTGCGGGCGCTGGCGCGCGGCACGACCACCCCAGGTGAAAGTGTAAAACACCTCCATCTCCGGTCCGGTGTCCGGTGCCTCTAGCGTCGCCTCTTCAGGCACGGCATCTGTCGGCGTCTGGATTTCTGCTGGCGGGTCCGACGGGACCTCGCCAGGGGCTGCGTCGGTCGCGGCAGGCGCTGCAACAGCATCTGTCGCGACGGCCTTCACCTTTTCGCGCTCGCCTTTTTCCGCTTTATAGCCAAGACCTTGCATCAGATCAGAAAATTGTTCCAGCGTCATGCCGGTGATCGACAGCATATCCGGGTTTGCCTCAAACCCGCCACGGCTGTCCTTGTCGCGGAGCATATCGGCAAGCCGTTCCAGCATGTCGATCCGAATCGCGCGTTCGCCTGCCGCGCGGTAGCCCGCCATGGCGTAGTACCCGGCCACGGCATCTTTATCCGCCGGGACAGTGACCAGACCGGGTGGCGGGCTTTCCGGAAACTCGCCAAGATCCTTTGACAGTGACCACAGCACAAGACGCAGACGCGTCGGGGCCGGTTTGAGCAGCAGCGGCATGAATACCGTGAACTGGCCAAAGCGCACACCGTGCTTGCGCAGCGCGCCGCGGGCGTCCTGATCCAGCGCCTTGACCTCATCAGCGACGTCGCCACGCGGGATGATGCCAAACCCTTCGGCCATGCGGAAGGCAAAGCCTTTGGCGGCACCCGTCAGCGTTTCATCGTTCCTGAGCGCCAAGAGCGGCTCAAACCCGGCGGCGATCTTGCGGTCGATGAAGTGCTGCAAACGACGCTGCACCTTGGTTGCCACGTCTTCGCCGGCTTCTTCGTCAACGAATGCTGTAATGCCGGGTTTGAACGGGTCCGGTCCCGCCACCAGCTTGCCCACTGCCTGATCGCCCCACATCAGGCCACCCTGTTCGGTGAAATCGATCTCTGGGTCCGGGGCGTTGTAGAAACGGTCCGCGAGCAGATGAAACTGCGGCACCAGCGCCTGCACCGAGGCCTGACGCAGGGTCTTGGCCTCGTCAGGGCTGCCGGCCTTATCCATCCGAAAGCGGAATCCTTCCAACCGTCCGACGAATTCGCCTTCGACGGTGACTTCACCCTTGTCGTTCACGTCAGCCAAAAGGCTCTCCTTCTGTTTGAGCCGGCGCAGCAGGATCGCTGTGCGCCGGTCCACAAATCTTTGCGTCAATGCACCGTGAAGTGCATCCGATAGACGGTCTTCTACCGCGCGGGTCGCCTCGCGCCAATGGCTTTCGTCCTGCAGCCAGCCCTTGCGCTGTGCCACGTAAGTCCATGTGCGGATATAGGCGAGCCGCTTGGACAGCGTATCGATGTCCCCGTCGGTGCGGTCAATCCGTTTGACCTGCAAGGCGAACCAGTTGGCAGAGACATGCCCAAGCTGGTGCAGATCGTTGTAAATCTGGGTCAGCAGGCCAGCGTGTTCACCGCGACTGATGCCGCGAAAATCCGGGACCCGGCAAACATCCCACAACAGTTTGACCGAAGGACCGTCAGTGGCGCGCGCCGCAACCTCGTGATCTTGCGACAGCGCCTTGAGCGCCGCCAGGTCGTCGCTTTCACGCACGCGGGTCAGCCAGGGGTCCTCGGTGCGGGTTTCCAGCGTGGCGATCAGCCGTTTGATGGAGCCAAATTGCAAATCACTGTTGCGCCACTGCAGTTTCTTGACCGGCTGGAACCGGTGCTCGCAAATCGCCTGCGCGACACCTTCGTCAAGCGGCTGTGCCTCGCCAGTGACACCGAAAGTCCCGTTGTCCTTGTAGCGTCCTGCACGACCCGCGATCTGACCCAGTTCTTCCGGCTGCAAATGCCGCATCCGCCGCCCGTCAAATTTTGTCAGCGCTGAAAAGGCAACATGGTTGATGTCTAAATTAAGCCCCATTCCGATGGCATCAGTAGCGACAAGATAGTCAACGTCACCGTTCTGGTACATCTCGACCTGTGCGTTGCGTGTGCGCGGCGATAGCGCACCCATCACCACCGCGGCACCGCCTTTGGTGCGGCGCAACAGTTCCGCAATGGCATATACATTTTCAACAGAAAATCCCACGATTGCGGATCTCGCAGGCATGCGACTTATCTTTTTCGAACCTGAGTAAGTCAGTTCTGACATGCGCTCGCGGCGCATGAACTGTGCCTCTGGGACCATCGCGGCGATCGCGCCACGAATGGTTTCGGCCCCCAGAAACAGCGTTTCGTGCAACCCGCGTGCGTGCAGCAGACGGTCGGTAAACACATGGCCACGCTCTGGGTCGGCGCAAAGCTGCACCTCATCAATCGCCAGAAAATCACACCCCATCCCTTCTGGCATCGCCTCGACCGTGCAGACCCAGTAAGCCGCCCGCGGCGGAACGATCCTTTCCTCACCAGTGACGAGGGCCACCACCGATGGTCCGCGCACAGCGACAATGCGATCATAAACCTCGCGCGCCAGCAGACGCAGCGGCAGCCCGATCACACCTGTCCTGTAGGACAGCATCCGTTCAATGGCATAGTGGGTCTTGCCGGTATTTGTGGGGCCCAGCACAGCCGTGATGCGGGAAACCGCCATGTCTTGCCCCGATCCGACAGGGGTCAGCCGATTAGAGCGACTGACCTTCCAATTCCAGTTCCAAACGATCTGTTGCCATCTGGGCGTCAGACGCGTTTGGGTTGATCTCTAGGATCATGCGGTAAAGCGCAAGCGCATCATCGTTGCGCCCGAGCTCTTCCATGATCAGTGCAAGACCGCCCATCGCGGCAAAGTGGCGTGGGTTCAACGCAAGCACCTGACGAATGTCGTCCAGCGCAGGGCCGGTCATACCCATCAGATAATAGGACGATGCACGGCCATAGTAGCCTTCGGCGAAATCCGGCGCATGATCGACCAGCGCGCTGAAATGTTCGACGGCGACATCAGGTTCTCCGTCTTCCAGCGCATCCTTGCCACGACGCAGCAACAGGTCCATGGCGGCCGATCCGCTCTTTTCCCACTCGGTGATAATCTGCCGCTCTACCCGGCTGGAAGTTGCCGGATCGGCCTCTTGCAGCTCTTGATAAAGCTGATCCAAGCCGCTTTCCTGCGCGGCGGAAGGTAAGGAAAACCCGACCACCAGAAAAAGTGCCGTTACGATACATTTGAAGTGGTCAGTGTGCGTGCCCATAACCCAATTGTAGCGCACTGTGCGGCCAACACCAGAGCCCGCGCAGTCACACCAACCAATAGAGGACTAAAAT
>JAHDGO010000182.1 GCA_020627605.1 Yoonia sp. | reverse complement strand
CAATGCTTCCATCGTGGGGATGAAATCGTCAGCCACGGTGCAGCAGATGCAGCCGTTCGACAGCTCCACAATATCATCCTCGGTGCAGACCTCATCGCCACAGCCTTTGAGGATGTCGCCATCGACCCCCAGATCGCCGAATTCATTGATGATCAGGGCGATTTTCTTGCCTTGGGCATTTTGCAGCATGTGGCGGATCAGGGTCGTTTTCCCGGCCCCCAGAAAGCCGGTCACGACGGTGGCAGGTATCTTGGCAGGCATGGCGCGGGTCCCTTCGCAAATCGCTGGCGACATGTGTTGTCGCGCGGGTATGGCGAAGTTGCAAGAGACCTATTGAACGACGAATGTCTTCTCGACGAAAAGCGGGGCACCATCGACCATCCAGACCTTGTGATCATTGCCGCCCATATAGACGTGGATCGTCACCTCACCCTGTGGCAGTCCGACCAGATGGCGCATATCCGCGTAGAGCCGCCCCATATTCTCGCCGTTGACGAATAGATGTCCGTGGCCGGTGCCCGGCATCACGGCGGTGTTCACATCTTCCGGTGTCATGTCAAAGTTCGTGGTGGTCAGAAACAGGTTGTGACCAGAAGCCGGATCAGGTTGCAGATCAATATCGACCGTAGGTGTTGGCAGGTCGTCGGGCCAAATGTTCTTCCGCCCGTCCGGCAGATTTTCATAGGGCGCTGCACCCATGCTGTGGCCAGTGTCGCCCGCGCCCCAAAGGTCAGGTTCGATCATGGTGCCGAGTGCTGTGCCAGCCGCGAGACCAACCACCAAGAGTGTGATGCCGTTCACCGCAATTCTCCTGCTTTTGTTTGTGCCCCTGAAGGGATACGTCTGAGGTATGAAGATGGACCAAAAAACCGATCCTCGCGTGACCGTCTGCACCGGCTGTGAGGGTGGCGCGGCCCTTGCTGCGGCGCTGGGTGATCAGGCACTGACGGTGGCCTGCATGAATGTCTGCGATCAACCGGCGACGGTCAGCCTGCGCGCGCCTGGAAAATGGGCTTATCTCTTTGGCAATGTGACCCCGGCCATGGCGGCAGAGGTCAGCGCCATGGCGGCCCTTTACGATGCCAGCCATGACGGTGACATCACTGATGCACGGTCCATCCCGCAGTTGCGTCACTGTCTGATCGGGCGAGTGCCAGCCTAGCTAGCCGCCACGCGACCAGAGCCATGCAGCGGCAAAGCCAAGGATGGTCCAGCCAGCGGCGGCTGTTCCAAGGCTGAGTGTAGCAAACTCTGCCGCCAGTTCCGGCGGGGCGACGCCCCAATAGGCATCCAGATGCGGCGCGCCAACAAGGTGCGGGGCCAGCAGGAAGGCCACGCCGATGAGCGCCAGCGGCCCTTTGACAAAAGCCAGACACCACAGGCCGATGGCTGTGGATATGATCGTGGCCATCCACCAGCTTTGTCGTGGGCCGATTTCTGCCCCGACGGTGCCGGGCAGTTCCGGTGGCAGGCCGATGGCGGGGGCCAGCTGTACGGCAATGAACCCTGCAAGCCCCCAGATCAGCCCTTGCCGCGGGGTGATCGTTGTCAAACCACGGGTTTCTGCCAGTGCCATCAGCGCCACCAGCAACAAGCCAAAACCGGCATAGCCCAGCATATTGAATCCAAGCGTCAGTGCGTGGCGTCCAAATTCGCCGCCCAGTGACACCTCTGTCCGGTCCGACTGCGGTGACCCGTCGGCGGCGAAATGGACCATCTGGCCGGTCTCGAAAAGTTCCCCTTCCAGCAGAACGGGGATCACAAAGTAGAATTGCAGTAGCGCGGCAATCACGCCGGCGACTGCGCCAGCGAGGATCCCGCTGGTCAGCAATCTGTTGGTCATGTGTGTGCCTGTTTCCCCGGCCTTAGTGGCAGGGGAATGCCATCGCGTGACGCTGGTCGTGGGCGGCGTCATGCAGCATCGCGGCCTGTGCGTAACCGGCGACGAACAGCAGGCCAAAGCCCAGCATGGCGGCCAGTGCGATCGACAAAACTGTGTTGTCCTGCGCGCGGGCGAGTGTCTTGGTGGTCATCTTCTTTACTCCCTCTCCCGTCATCCCCGACGGGTGTGTTGGTCCGGTGCAAGGCTGGTCTCCTGGCTTGCGGGTCGCGGCGCTTTGTGGCCTTCCCGGGGCTTGGGCCCCAGTGGCATTGTCACAAAGCACTCACCGCATACAGTCGCGGGGGCGGCTGTGGCTTGGGGCCTCCGGCAAGGATCGGCCTGTCCACATTCCCATTTGATCCCCTGACGCTTGGCGACATGCGGGGAACCGTGCAGACCTGTTGTGCGCCCATTGCCGCTGACAGGTCAAGCTGGAAACCGACGTTTGCGTGCCTTGGCGCGGCTTTCGCGACAATCGAGTGCGGTGCCTGGGGTCTGATTTTAGCGGAAAAACGCAATATCTTGTGGATAACCCGGCGGAAGACAGCAGATAGAGGGTGGTGACCGTTGACTCGCGCTGCAGCGGGGCGCGATGATTTTGCAAGCAGGAATCAAGCAGGCAAGAATCATTGCGTTTTAGCAAACTCAGACTGAATGGCTTCAAAAGCTTTGTTGACCCGACCGATCTGATCATCGCGGACGGGCTGACCGGTGTTGTGGGCCCCAATGGCTGCGGCAAGTCGAACCTGCTGGAGGCGCTACGCTGGGTGATGGGCGAAAACCGCCCGACGGCAATGCGCGGCGGTGGTATGGAAGACGTGATCTTTGCCGGGGCCGCCACCCGCCCCGCCCGCAACTATGCCGAGGTGGCGCTGGTCATCGATAATGGCGAGCGGCTGGCGCCAGCGGCGTTTAATGACAGCGACAATCTTGAGATCATCCGGCGCATCACCCGCGATGCCGGGTCGGCCTATAAGGTGGGTGCCAAGGACGTCCGCGCGCGCGACGTGCAGATGCTCTTTGCAGATGCCTCCACCGGTGCGCATTCGCCTGCGCTGGTGCGGCAAGGGCAGATTTCAGAGCTGATCAACGCGAAGCCGAAATCGCGGCGGCGTATTCTGGAAGAGGCCGCTGGGATTTCCGGCCTCTATCAGCGGCGGCATGAGGCAGAGCTGAAGCTGCGGGGTGCCGAAAGCAACCTGACCCGCGTCGATGATGTGATCGAACAACTGGCCAATCAGCTGGGACAGCTTGCCCGGCAGGCGCGGCAGGCCGCCCGCTATCGTGAGATTGGTGAAAAGCTGCGCAAAGCCGAAGGCATGTTGTTGTTCCGCCGCTGGAAAGAAGCGGATGAGGCGCTGCTGGCAGCTTCTGAGCAGTTGCGCGAACGCACGACACTGGCCGCACAGGCCGAAAAAGCCGCCCGCGATGCCGCCAAGGCGCGCGCCATGGCCGAAGAAGCCTTGCCACCCCTGCGCGAGGAAGAGGCGATTGCCGCCGCCGTCCTGCAACGCTTGCAGGTGCAGCGCGACACGCTGACCGATCAGGAACAGCGCGCGCGCGAGATGATCGAGACATTGCGCGCCCGCATCGACCAGCTGACCCGCGACATGGATCGCGAAAGCGGGCTGAACAAGGATGCTGGCGAAACCATCGAACGGCTGGAATGGGAAGCCCGTGAAATCACCAAGGCTGGCGAAGGCCACGACAAGCGGCTGGAAGAGGCGCAGCTTGCCGCCCGCGATGCCGCCGGTGTGCTGCAACAGCGCGAAGATGACTTGGCGCAACTGACTGAAGATGTCGCCCGTCTGGCCGCCCGCCACCAGTCCGCGCAGCGTCTGCTCGACGACAACCGCACGACACTGGAAAAGAATGAGGGTGAAGCTGCCAAGGCCAAGGCCGCCATGGCTGAGGCCGAAGCCGCCTTGCAAAAGGCAGAGGCCGATTTTGCCACGGCCGGGGCAGCCGAGAAGGCGGCGGTGGCCGCCGCCGAAGCCGCCGATCAGGCCCTGACAGCTGCAGAGGCTGCCCGCGCCGAAACCCAGGGCCGCGAAAGCGATGCCCGCGCCCTGCGCTCAGAGGCGGAAGGTGAAGCCAACGCCCTGCGGGCAGAGGTTGCAGCACTCGCCAAACTGGTGGAACGCGACACCGCCGAGGGCGGGCAGGTGCTTGACCTTTTGCGTGTCGAAGGTGGCTATGAAAAGGCGTTGGGTGCAGCGCTGGCCGATGATCTGCGTGCGCCAGCGGTGGACAGCAACGCAAAATCCGGCTGGGCGCTGCTGCCCGGTTACAGCGCGCCGCAAACCTTGCCAGAGGGCGTCAAGGCGCTGACCAACTATGTCACCGTGCCAGAGGTGCTGGCGCGCCGCATGGGGCAGGTTGGTCTGGTCGATCCCGCCGACGGGCCGCGGTTGCAGGCGGATCTGAAACCGGGGCAGCGGCTGGTGTCGGTCGAAGGTGATCTGTGGCGTTGGGACGGCTTCCGCGCAGGGGCAGAAGATGCACCATCGGCGGCGGCCTTGCGGCTGCAACAATTGAATCGCCTGACAGAGCTGAAGCGCGATCTCGAAGAAGCCTCTGCCACTGCGATGGGGGCGGCGCAGGCACATGAAACGCTGACTGCCCTGTTGCGCGACCAGACGGAGGCTGACCATGCCGCCCGGCAAGCCCGCCGCGATGCGGACCGGGCCGTGGCTGACGCCAACCGTGCGGCCAGCCGGGCCGAAGCCGACCGCAATCTGTCGCAGGGCAAGCTGGAAAGCCTTGGCCTGGCGATGAAGCGTCATGAGGATGAGGCCGTCACAGAGGACTGGGAGGAGCAGATCCGCGCTTTCCACCTCGAGGACCTCGGCGACGAGCTCATAACCGACATCTCGACTGCCCTGGTGGCAGTCCCGGCCCCCAACGCCGAGCGGCTAGCCGTCGTCGGCTATCGATGGCCCTCGCGAGGCCTCTGGCGCTACGACATCGAATCGGACGATTGGACCCACCTGGTCAGCAGGTCGAGCACCTACGACATCGAGCCTGAGACCGTTACCTGGTCGCCCGACGGCTCGCGCATCCTCTACAACGACGACGACGGCATTGTCGCCATTGTCGACGCCTTCACGGGAGCCGAGACCCAGGTGGTAAACCGAGCCACGGCCGAGGCGCGGGGCTGGGCCCCGGACG
>JAHDGO010000181.1 GCA_020627605.1 Yoonia sp. | reverse complement strand
GAGGGTCAGGGCAAAATGTTTCAACATCGGCAATCTCCTTTGGGTGCAGCTATCCGCAAGCAGACCCCTCAAGGCAATCATTCTCGGTGCAGATCACGCGGTCTTTACCGCCCGCGAGAATGCCCCTAGCGTTTCCGCAACGGAGGACCCCATGGCAGACGTCACCACCCATCAGGCCGCAGAAGATGCGCGCAACAACGACATTCTGATCTATGTCGACGGGCGCATGGCGCCAAAGGCAGAGGCGGTTGTCAGCGTCTATGACAGCGGCTTCATGCTGGGTGACGGGGTCTGGGAGGGCCTGCGCCTGTATGATGGCAAGTGGGCGTTTCGGGATGAACACATTGACCGGCTGTTTCAGGCCGCCAAGGCGATCGACCTTGATATCGGGATGGACCGGGTCGGCGTGATTGCCGCACTTGACCAGACCCAGGCCGCCAATGGCATGACGACGGACGCCCATGCACGGCTGATGGTGACGCGGGGGGTCAAGGTGCGCCCGTTCCAGCACACGTCACTGTCGCAATCCGGGCCGACCTTCGTGATCATCATGGAACATTCCAAACCGTCGATCCCGCGCCCCATCACGCTGGCGACAGTGCCGCACCAGCGCGGGTTGCCGATGACGCAGGACCCGAAGCTGAACAGCCATTCCAAACTGAACTGCATCCTCGCCTGTATCGCTGCGCAAAAGGCTGGCGCGGATGAGGCGCTGATGCTTGATGTGCATGGATTCGTGAACACGACCAACGCCTGCAACTTTTTCATTGTGCGCAAGGGGGCCGTCTGGACCTCGACCGGGGATTACTGCATGAACGGGATCACCCGCCAAAAGGTCATCGACCTGTGCCGCGACAACGATATCCCCGTGGCCGAGCGGAACTATTCACTGGTCGATACCTATGACGCGGATGAGGCGTTTCTGACCGGCACCTTCGGGGCGCAGACCCCCGTCAGCCACATAGACGGGCGGCAGATCGGGACGGGGGATTTGGGGCCGGTGACAGCCCGTCTGCGCGGCCTTTATCGCGATCTGGTGGCACGGTCGTGACATACGACTGTACGGACAGGTTCTGTACATCATCTGTACGGGATATTGCCGCATGAAAATCGCCATGTGGTCCGGCCCGCGGAACCTGTCGACCGCGATGATGTACGCCTTTGGCAACCGCCCCGATTTTGCGATCTGGGATGAGCCGTTCTACGCCCCCTACCTTGACGCAACCGGTCTTGATCACCCGATGCGCGATGCCATCCTTGCCGCCCATGAAACTGACCCGGCACAGGTTGCCAGCCGCTGTGCCGGGCCCGTCCCTGATGGCAAGAAACACTTCTATATGAAGCATATGCCGCATCACATGCTGGACGGGTTCCCGCTGGACTGGGCGCAGGATTGCGTGAACATCCATCTGATCCGCCACCCCGCCCGCGTGATCGCAAGCTACGGGGCCAAACGTGCGGCAATGACGCTGGAGGATATCGGCTTTCCACAGCAGCTGGCGCTTTATGAAAAACTTGGCGGGATCGTCATCGACAGCGCTGACATCCGCGCCGATCCTGATGGGATGCTGCGCAAGCTGTGTGAAAACATCGGGTTAGACTTTGATCCCGCCATGCTGTGCTGGCCTGCCGGGGCACGTAGGGATGACGGGGTCTGGGCTGCGCATTGGTACGGCGCGGTCCATCAGAGTACGGGGTTCGCCGGGGCCGAGGGGGCGTTGCCGGATGTCGCGGGCCATCAAATTCTGCTGGACCAATCGTTGCCATACTATGACGCGCTCGCAGCGCGGAAGCTTTAAAGCGTCTTTTCCAGCTGCACTTCGCCGTCAGCCTCGCGCCCGGTCAGCGCATAACCCAGCGATTGGTAGAACCCGATAGCCGCAGCGTTTTCGCGCACCGCCTGCACCTGCACCATACTGCGGCCGCGCTCGCGGCCCCAGTCCTCGGCAAAGGCCATGGCAGCCTGGCCGTGACCCGCGCCCTGCACATCCTGCCCGATCAGCAGACGCCAGACATAGACGGCGTTGGGGTCGTCAATCTCGGTGATGTCTTTATGCTCTGCCATGTCGATCAGGGCCAACAGGCCAACGCGATTTTCACCATCCCAGATGCAGAAATCATAGGCCCCGGTTTCAAATCGGGCCTGCGCGATGGTGATTGCATTGGGAGCGACAAAGTCGTCCTGATCATCGCGCACCGTGATCTTGTGCAATGGCACGATGTCGTGGATCGCGACAGGGCGTAGCGTTGTCGCCATCGCTATCTGCGCCGATTACGCGCCGCCAGCAGTTTCAGCCGCAGCGCGTTCAACTGGATGAACCCTTGTGCATCTGACTGGTCGTAGGCACCCATATCTTCCTCAAACGTCACATGCGCCTCGGAATAGAGCGACTGATCCGACCAGCGGGCGACCGTTGTGGCAGAGCCTTTGTAAAGCTTCAGACGCACGGTGCCGCTGACATGTTCCTGCGACTTGTCGATCAGCGCCTGCAGCATTTCTCGCTCTGGGGAGAACCAGAAGCCGTTGTAGATCAGTTCCGCATAACGCGGCATGATGCTGTCTTTGAGGTGGCCTGCTCCGCTGTCCAGCGTGATCTGTTCGATGCCGCGATGTGCCTCCAGCAGGACGGTGCCGCCGGGGGTCTCATAGATGCCGCGGGATTTCATGCCGACAAAGCGGTTTTCAACGAGATCAAGCCGCCCGACGCCATGTTTGCCGCCCAGCTCATTCAGTCTGGTCAGGATGGTGGCTGGCGACATCCGCTCACCATTGATGGCCACGGCATCGCCGCGCTCAAATTCAATTTCGACCATTTCCGGGGTGTCAGGCGCATCTTCTGGGGCGACCGTGCGCTGGTAGACATAATCGGGTGCTTCCTGCGCGGGGTCTTCCAGCACCTTGCCCTCGGATGAGGTGTGCAACAGATTGGCATCCACGCTGAACGGAGCCTCGCCCCGCTTGTCCTTGGCGATCTGGATCTGATGCTTTTCCGCAAACTCGATCAGCTTGGTCCGGCTGCCCAGATCCCATTCCCGCCATGGGGCCACGACCTTGATCTCGGGGTTCAGCGCATAGGCGGCCAGTTCAAACCTGACCTGATCATTGCCCTTGCCGGTGGCACCATGAGAAATCGCATCAGCCCCTTCGGCCGCCGCAATCTCGACCAGACGCTTGGAAATCAGTGGCCGGGCGATGGATGTACCCAGCAGATACAAACCCTCATAGAGCGCATTGGCCCGGAACATCGGGAAGACGAAATCGCGCACGAATTCCTCGCGCAGGTCCTCGATATAGATGGCCTTTGCGCCCATCATCTCGGCCTTTTTGCGCGCCGGTTCCAGTTCCTCGCCCTGTCCCAGATCGGCAGTGAAGGTCACAACCTCGCACCCGTATTCGGTCTGCAGCCATTTCAGGATGATCGAGGTATCAAGGCCGCCGGAATAGGCCAGAACAACTTTTTTCGGGGCAGTCATGCGCGTTTGCCTTTGGTGAATGTGTTTGCAATGGCGCGATAGCGGTTTTCAGGGGCCGGGGCAAGAATGGGCGGTTGACCGGGCGCGCGGGCAATGCATGCTGCGGCGAAACACGAGGCCACAAGGACCAAAACGATGGCATTTCAGATTATCCGCCACGCATTCCGCATGATTTTCGGCAACTTCGGTCAGGCGCTGCGCGTATCGATCGGGCCTTATGTTTTGCTGATCCTCGGGTATCTCGCCGCGTTCATGGTCGCTGGCGGCATGGGTGGCATCCCGGAATTTGCGCCCGACCAAGGTCAGGTGACCCAGGGGGCAGGTGGAATTTTTGTTCTCGTTGTTCTGTTGCTGATCCCGTTCACCCTTTTCGTCATGGCGTGGGTCGCCGTGTCCTGGCACCGGTTCATCCTGCTGGAGGAGTATGCAGGCGTGTTGCCTGCCGTGGCTGGTCGCCCGATCTGGCCCTATGTGGGGCGCACCCTGCTTTACAGTTTGCTGATGATGCTGGTTGCGGTGCCGCTTTTCTTCATTGTCGGCCTGCTAGCCTCGCCCTTCATCAGTGTTGACACCCCGGTCAGCGTCATCGGCCCCGGACTATTGGTCTTTGTCATCGTCGGTGCCGTGCTGACCTATGTGTGGTTCCGCATCGCGCTTGCCCTGCCGTCTGTCGCCGTTGGTCACCCCATTCGCATGGCAGATGCCTGGGCCGCGTCAGGTGCCATGCGCGGCACGATCTTTGGTGTGGCGGTGCTGCTGATGGTCTTGACCGGTGTGGGCGGTGTTTTGTCCGACGCGCTATATGCCGTGTCGCCATTGGTGGGCGCATTGGCCGAGATCGCGGTGCAGTGGGTCACCTTGATGCTGGGTGTCAGCATCCTGACCACGCTTTATGGCCACCTGATCGAAAAGCGCCCGTTGATCGGCTGACCGCTTATAGCAGCGTCTTTGCGACGAAATCCGCGTCGCCAGCATTGTAAAGCTCTGCCGCCGCATCCTGCGGTGACAGCCACAGCGGGATGTGGCCCGGCTCTGTCGGGGGGCCATGGGGCCGCACGGGGCGCGCCAGATAGATGTGGCACAACTTTTCCGCCCAGAGGTCGTATTCGGGCATATAGGTGAACCGGCGAAAGGCCCCCAACCGGCGCGGTGCCGCGATGCGCCAGCCGGTTTCCTCAAATACCTCGCGGTGCAAGGCGGTCAGCGGGTGTTCACCAGGGTCGATGCCGCCGCCGGGCAGTTGAATTTCGAAATGCGGATCACCCTGATAGGTCAAAAGCAGCTGTCCGGCGCGCGGCAGGATGGCATAGACGCCGGGCCGCCGTGTGTAGTGCTGCCCGCTTTGTGGCGGTTGGCCATACCGTCTGATCATAGCTTGCCCTCTTGGACCTGCGGTTGCCCCGCCTATATAGGCGCGGTATGCCATCCTGAAACCTGTTAGGAAAGACCATGACCCTCGGCACCCAAATCGCCTGGGACGATACCGTCCTGCCATTCCAACTTGACGCGTCCGACATCCGTGGCCGGGTGGCGCGTCTGGATGGCGTGCTGGAACAGGTCCTCAAGCAGCACAATTACCCGCCG
>JAHDGO010000180.1 GCA_020627605.1 Yoonia sp. | reverse complement strand
TGATCACATGGCCAAAAAATTTCTCTTACTCGCTACCATGTTCTGGGCCGTTCTGGCGGGCACCTCTGCGACCGCGCAGGACTGCAACCATGACAGATGGTATTGCAGCGATAACATCAACGCCGGTCTGGGCGAGGCGCCTGCCGTCATAGACCGCACCACGCCCCGCGCCACAATGGAGACGCTGCTTTTCCTCGCGCGCGAAGACCGCTGGGCTGATGCGGCGCATCTTCTAGACCTCAGCGAACTGCCATCCGAACAACAGGCCAGCCGCGGCGCGGAACTCGCGCTGGCGCTGCAAAATGTCATCGACCGCAAAACCATCATCAGCTGGAGCGATCTTGTCGACCGGCCTGACGGGCTTGAAGCCAACACCAGCAGTGATGACCCTCTGGCCGGCCAGCCGCGCAAGTCGCTCCTGCTCTGGACGCTTGCCCTTGCGGATCATCCTGCGGCGATCAGGCTGAACCGGGTGAAACCCGCAGACGGTGACGCTGTCTGGATCTTCGCGCCACAGACGGTCGCGAATATCCCGGCACTCTACGACACGTACGGCCCCAGCGCACTGGAACGCCTGCTGCCCGACGCCGCACAGAAAGAAGCGGCCTTTGGCCTGATGTGGTGGGAGATTATCGGCCTGCCGCTGTTGCTACTGACCGCGTTTCTGGCAGGGCGGCTTGTCTGGGGCGGGATGGGCCAGCTTGCAAAAAAGACCTCTCGCTCCATCGTGCGCGACGTCTTGCAGGCAACACGCGGGCCAGCTGCGACGGCGGCCACGACCAGTATCGCCCTGCTGCTTGGCGCGAACCTCTTTGTCTTCTCTGGCCAGATCACGGCTGTCCTGTCGCCCATTGCCTGGCTCGGGCTGATGGCCGCCGCACTCTGGCTGGTGGTCAACGGGGTCGAGGCCGTTTTGGACCGGCTGGTCGATCTGGAAGACACCGACCTGACACAGCGGCAAGAAGCGCATACGCGCACCGTCGCCACACGCATTGCCGCCGCCCGCCGCGCGTTTATCGTGGCTATTGTGCTGGTGGGGGGCGGCTTGTTTCTGTCGCAGTCCAATGTCTTTGGAAACCTTGGTCTGACGCTGCTTGGGACGGCAGGGGCGCTGACGCTGGTTCTTGGCTTTGCCGCCCGCCGCGTCCTTGGCAATATCATGGCCTCGCTG
The DNA here is from genome assembly GCA_020627605.1 of Yoonia sp. GTDB lineage: Bacteria > Pseudomonadota > Alphaproteobacteria > Rhodobacterales > Rhodobacteraceae > Yoonia. The sequence continues at coordinate 3,940 of JAHDGO010000180.1, read as the reverse complement.
CAGATCGCCCTGAACGGCTCTGCCAAGATCGGTGACCGGATCGTCTTCAAGGATTACCTTTGCCATGTCGAGCGCATCAACTTTACCTATGTGCAGCTGCGCGACTGGGACGGCACGCGCCTTGTCGTGCCGGTGGAAGAGTTCGTATCGACGCCATTTGAAAACTGGACAATGAAAGAGCCGGAGATGCTGCGCATCATCAAGCTGCATTTCGCCCATGAGGCTGACGTCGAAAAACTGCGCGATGCGTTTTTCGACATCATCAAGGAGCTTGATCAAGATGAACTGGGCGACCTCGACAGCGCGAAAGTGCGCGTCGCCGACCAGGATGTCTTTGGCAAGAAGGTCTGGTTCGCCCTGCCGTGCAAGGACCCCAACACATCATGGGATGTCGCGTGTATCGCGCGGGAAAAACTTCTCGCTGTCGGCGCGGAGATGGACACGGATAATCAGCCCGTCTTCCCGGACGCCAGCCCGGCAGAGGCGGCCTAGGGCATCTTCGCCGCTCACGCCGCTGCGATCTGCCTCGCAGTGCTACATCTCGACCAGTTCGGCCACTTCGACCGATCCTGATCCATCAACCACCATTGGGTTTTTGGCGGCATGGGCACAGGCCTGCGCATAGTCTTCGGCCGTCACAATCGTATAGCCAGAGATTGGATTGGCCCCGCCATTTTCGACATGACCGTCCTTTGAGACTGTGTGGGACTGGCCAACCGGGGCACCGGGATCGACGGTTGCGGCGCCCAACTCTTCATACCATGCGCCCCAGGCCGCCATGGCTTTTTCACCCTCTTCCGGTGTCTCCGGCACACCACCGCCGTGGTAGACAAACAGATACTTTGGCATCTTCATCTCCTGCGTTGTGATGGGGCCAGTCTGCGCCTCGTGGCGGCAATCTGGCAAGGGCCGCACGAAAAAGGCGCGCGCAGTTGCCTGCGCGCGCCCTTGGGTCAGACCACTGGTCTGGCCCTATTTCATGGTGATCCGGCCGTCTGTGTATGGCTGATATGGCGCGTTGGCGGCGATATATTCCGCCGTCACATCTGCCAGATCGGGACCGAAGTCATAGGCGTTGGCCGCATCTTCAAACATCGCATAGCCGTCGCCGCCGTTGCGCACGTAGTTGTTGGACACAACGCCGTAGGTCGCGCTTAGGTCGATCGGCTCGCCGCCCACCATCACGTCAGAGACACGCGCACCCGGCTCTGCCGCTGCATCAACAGTGAAGGTCATGCCAGCGACCTGCGGGAAGCGACCTGCGCCTTCCTCGATCTGGCCAACACCGTTCTCGAGGGCCGCGACAATCGCCTCGCCCGTGACCTCAAAGGTCGACAGGGTGTTCTGGAACGGCAGCACGGTCAGCACTTCGCCCATCGTCACCTCGCCCGCGTCAATGGAGGCACGCAAACCACCACCATTCTGGATGGCAATCTGAATACCCTGATCCTTCACGCGGTCCAGCATGGCGTCAGCCACAAGATTACCCATTGGGCATTCCATGGCGCGGCAAACTGACCGGTCGCCTTCAATCGCCTCTGATGCATCGGCGACGATCCGGTTCTTCATCTCTTCAATCGGGCCGGCCAGTTCGGCCACGCGGGCAACGGCGGCCTCATCCTCTGCCACGCTTGCGTCCAGGAGGATCGTGTCGCCTGTGGCAGAGATCACATTACCAGCGTCGTCAAATTCAAGCACCAGATGGCCAACGTATTTCGAATAGGCATAGGCCTGCACGACGGGTACGTCGCCGACCATTGTGGGATAGGCCATGCCGTCTTCATCAGTGTTAGAGAAAAGCGTATGAGAATGCCCGCCAACGACGGCATCGACGCCTGCGACCTGCTCTGCGATCATCATGTCCTTGTTCACGCCCACATGCGTCAGCGCGATGATCTTGTCGACGCCCTCGGCCTCCAGCGTTGCGACATCTGCGGACAGGCTTTCGACCTCATCTGTAAAGATCACAGCATCAGAGGGGCTGGAGGTTTCGACGGTATCCACCGCAAGCGCAGAGATGATACCGATCTTCTGGCCACCAACGTCCAGCACAACGTGGTTTTCAACCTGACCGGCCAGCACGTTAGAGCTGGAGACGTCAATGTTCCCCGAAATCACGGGGAACGACACGTTGTCGGTCAGCTTGCGCAGCCCTTCATCGCCATCATCGAATTCGTGGTTGCCAACGGCCATGGCGTCAAAACCGATGATCTCGGCAAACTCGGCCTCTACATCGCCCTTGTAGGTCGTGTACATCAGGCTGCCCTGATACTGGTCACCAGCGTCCAGCACGATGACATTCTCACCGGCCAGTTCTTCGCGCAGCTCGTTGATTTTGGTGATCACGCGGGCCACGCCGCCAAAGCATTCGCCTGCGGCGTTGTCTTCGGCGTTGCAGGTGGAATCAAACCTGTTGATCGGTTCGATCCGGCTGTGCAGATCGTTGATGTGAATGACGTGGAGTGTGTAATCGGCGCTGGCTGCGGTGGCAGTCAAAGCCATGGCACATGTTGTTGCCAAAAAGCGGAAATTCATAGGATCAAGCCCCCCAAAGGTGTTGGAATACCATCAGCTTGGCGAGGGGGGTGCAGAGAGTCAAACGATATGACGTGCGGGGGAAAGCTACCCCAACGTCAGCCATCAGGTCTGCTGGTGCTTGACCATTTTTTACGCAAGGGCCATGACCGCGCCATGTTGATCTACAAGATTTTGCGCGCCGATGAATGGGACCACCTGCAACGCGCGACCGAAACCGATGGGGCACCCATTGATGTCACCGACGGCTATATCCATTTTTCCACAGCAGAGACTGTGGCCGAAACCGCCGCGAAATATTTCGCGGGCGTCGAGGGTCTGATGCTGCTGGCGGTGCAAACCGAAGGGCTGGAGCCGCTGAAGTGGGAACCGGCCCGTGCCGGTGTCCTGTTCCCGCATCTTTATCGCAAACTGCGTATGGATGATGTGGTCTGGGCGAAGCCACTGCCTTTGGTGGGCGGCACCCATCAATTTCCGGACCTGACATGAAAACGCTTGAACGCATCGGCCTGCAGGCGCTGCGCCGTCTTGACCCGGAAACGGCGCATGGTCTGGCCTTGCGCGCCCTTGGTACGGGGCTTGGGCCGCGCGGCGGTCCTGTCACCTCGGCCAGATTACGTGCGACGCTGGCTGGTCTGACGTTGCCCAACCCGATTGGCCTTGCCGCCGGATTTGACAAGAACGCGACAGCACTGGCCCCATTGGCCCGCACCGGATTTGGATTTCTGGAGGTGGGTGCCGCCACGCCACGCCCGCAACCGGGCAATCCCAAACCGCGCCTTTTCCGCCTGACCGAGGATGCGGCGGCGATCAATCGCTTTGGTTTTAACAACGACGGGATGACCGCCATCGGCGCACGGCTCGCCACCCGGCCCAGCGGCGGCATCATCGGCCTGAACCTTGGTGCCAACAAGGACAGCGCTGACCGCGCGGCTGACTTTGCAACCGTGCTGCAGCATTGCGGCGCACATGTTGATTTTGCCACGGTCAATGTGTCCTCGCCGAACACAGAAAAGCTGCGGGACCTGCAAGGAAAAGCGGCCCTTGCGGCGTTGCTGGCAGGTGTGATGGACGCGCGGGCTGCATTGGCGGCACCGATCCCTGTCTTTCTGAAGATCGCACCCGACCTGTCCGATTATGAAATGGCCGAAGTGGCCGAAGTCGCCAACGCCTCTGGCATCGACGCGATCATTGCCACCAATACAACTCTGGACCGGACCGGCCTGCAAAGTGACCACCGTGATCAGGCTGGCGGTCTGTCAGGGCAGCCGTTGTTCGAGAAATCAACACGGGTGCTGGCGCGGCTGTCCACGCTGACCGACCTGCCACTGATCGGTGTTGGCGGTGTCGGTTCTGCCGCGCAGGCCTATGCCAAGATCAAGGCAGGTGCATCAGCAGTGCAGCT
>JAHDGO010000179.1 GCA_020627605.1 Yoonia sp. | reverse complement strand
CCGCTTAGACCCGTCGCGCGGACGTCCAGCATGACGTACATGGCCCCTTGCGCGGGCAGGGCGCGCACGACGTCTTGCCCTTCCAGCGCAGCGATGGTCAGCGCGCGGCGACGGCGGAAGGGTGCCGCAACAGCCTTTTCCACCTCGGTCCCTTGCGACAAAGCAAACTGCGCGGCATCCTGAATAAAACCCGCCACACCGTAAGTGGTAGAGGTCGCCAGATTGATCAACTCGCTGATCGCGTCCTCTGGCCCGCAGATCCAGCCGACGCGACTGCCTGTCATGGCGTGGCTTTTCGACATGGAGCCGACAACCAGTGTCCGCTCTGCCATGCCGGGCAGGCTGCGCGGGCTGATATGTGTACCATCCCACACTTGGGTGTCATAGACCTCGTCAGAGATCAGCCAGAGGTCATTTGCAATGCAGGCCTGCGCAATGGCATCCAGCGTGTCTGGCCCATATACCGCGCCAGTGGGGTTGTTGGGCGAGTTGACCAGCAAGGACCGCGCGCCGGGGGCTGCCTCTTCCAGTGCCGCAGCGGTCGGTTGAAATCCGGTGTCAGGTGACGTGACGATGGCCTGCGGCTTTGCCCCGACTGCACGCAGTGTGCCGGGATAAGTGGCATAGTAGGGGTCAACATAAAGCGCCGTATCACCGGGATCACAAACCGCCATATGGGCGGCGAAAAGCGCCGCCTGCCCACCAGGTGTGATCAGAATATTGTGGCGTGTCGTGGGAACGCCTGTGCGCGCCGCAATCCTGGCGGCAACCGTGTCCCGCAAGGCGGCTGTGCCGGGCACCATGGCGTATCCGGTGTGGCCGCCGGTGGCTGCCTTGTTCATGGCCGCCAGAATGTCCGCGCTGGTACGGATGTCATGCTCGCCAATGGTCAGTTCCGTCACCGGCGTGCCGTCTGCAATCATGGCGCGGGCACGGTAGAATACGTCCCACCCGTCAGAGCCGCCGCCAGTGATGCCTGTGATACGATCAGATAGTTTCATAGGCCGCAGGGGAACGGCCTATGCAGGGCGAAGTCAAGAGGTGATGCCAGTCAGATTGCGCGGCCCCGGTCCATCGGCCCCCTTGATGTCGGCAGGATTGTAGAGCGCACAGGTCTTGAGGCTGAGACAGCCGCAGCCAATACAGCCATCCAGCTTGTCGCGCAGGTCCTCAAGCGCCGTGATGCGGGCATCGATATCGCGGCGAAAGGCGGTGCTGATGCGGGTCCAGTCGGCCTTGGTCGGGGCCTTGTGGTCAGGCAGCCGGCGCAGATGTGGCGCAATCTCGGCCAGAGAAAACCCCAGTTTCTGCGCGGCCATGACAAATGACAGGCGGCGAATATCGGCGCGCCCGTAACGCCGGTGCCCGCCAGCATTGCGCACAGGTTTCACAATCTCATGGGTTTCATAGAACCTGATTGCCGAGACCGCCAATCCGGTCCGTGCGGCAAGGTCGCCGATGGTCAATCCATGGGTCATGCAGAAATTCCTTGATCTCAAGTTAACTTGAGAAATTACAACAGATTCGGGATTGCTTGAACAGAGGAGAGCACAAATGGTTCATCGCAGCACAACCCGCTATTGCGCAGACCCAGAGGCGCTGAGCGCCATGAAGCGCGACGGTCTGGGCTGGGGGCATGATCTTGATTGCGGCTGTTTTCACGATGTCGCACGCACGACAAAGCCTGGTCGCATTGCCCGCGTTCTGGCATCATTGAAGAGGAGAACATGACAATGGCCCAACTTGAACACGTCAATATCACTGTCGCTGACCCGAAGAAGACGGCAGCGCTGCTGTCGGACCTCTTTGGCTGGCATACCCGGTGGGAAGGGGCCGCAGTGAATGGTGGCTATACCGTCCATGTCGGCACCGATGACAGCTACATCGCGCTTTACACCGGTCCGGGCGGGGCCGAAAAACAGACACCTGCCGATGACAGTTATCTGCAACTGGCGGGTTTCAATCACGTCGGCATTGTTGTGCCAGACGTTGACGCGATGGAGGCCAAGGTCAAGGCCAAGGGGTTCGCGACACACAGCCACGCGGACTATGAACCGGGCAAGCGGTTCTATTTCAATGATCATGACGGGGTGGAATACGAGGTGATCAGCTACGCCTGATCAATCCCGTCGCGCACCTTCTTTGGCAGCGCCTTGAAAATGATGTCGTAGGACACCGCGATGCGGTGCTGCAACTCATCCTCGGCGCTGTCAAAACTGACCAGAACCCAGCTTTTGTGAAAGTAGGGGGCCCGTGTCGCAGCCCCTGCATCAATCAGCATTTGCGCGGTGTCGACGCTATCGGTCTTCAACGATACGCCGTCGATTTTCTGACCGAAACAGGCGAACATCTTGCCGCCCACTTTCCAGCTGTCCAACTCTGTCGTGGGATCAGAGGCCGTGGCGCCCGGAAAGCCGGCGCAGATGGTGTTGACGCGCATCCGTGACATGAAGGTAAAGTGACGGATGGCGGATCAATTGACAACCTACGCGATGTTTCTGCGCGGCATCAACGTGGGCGGGCACAAAAAGGTGCCAATGGCAGACCTGCGCGCGCTGATCTCGCAGCAGACAGGTGATGGGCATGTGCAAAGCTACATTGCCTCTGGCAACGTCGTGTTTCGGGCGGCGGATCGTGCAGACGCACTGACGCAGGACCTTGGCAAGGCCATTGCGGAGGCATTCGGGTTTGAAGTTCCTTTGTTGCTCCTGACCGCAGATCAGATCGCAGACGTCGTCACCGGATGCCCAGAGCCGGGCGCGCAAGGCAATCTGCTGCATGCCTATCTGTGTTATGCAGATCCGGCGCCTGATCCTGATGCCGTTGCTGGCCTGAAAGCCGCAACCGAAACGGTCACTGTGAAGGACCGCACGGTCTGGCTGTCTGCACCGGATGGTATCGGGCGCTCCAAGCTTGCAGCGAAGATGGAAACGCTGCTGGGGGTGGAGGTCACAGCGCGCAACTGGAACACCATCCAGAAGGTCGCGGCGATGGTGCGGCAAGCGGGGTAGTGTCTCGCCAGTGCTGCGCCCCCTAGACACATCAGTCACGAACCTGCTACGACACCGTCATGAAGAGCATCTGCATCATTACTGACTGCATCATTATCTGCTGACATCAGTCGCGGGTCGCTCTTTCACGTTTCCAATCAAAACCGAAATTGCTAAGCCCCGCGGCGTAACCCCGAGCGCGAGGCATCATGACGACCATCCGTCTGCACAACACCAAGACCCGCAAGCGCGAAGACTTCGCGCCGATTGATCCGCAAAACGTGCGGCTCTACCTCTGCGGGCCGACGGTCTATGACCGCGCGCATATCGGCAACCTGCGGCCTTCGCTGGTTTTTGACGTCCTGTTCCGACTGCTGCGCGAGGTCTATGGCAAGGACCATGTGACCTACGTGCGCAATTTCACTGACGTGGATGACAAGATCAACGCGCGCGCGGCTGAAAGCGGGCGGGCGATTGGCGATATCACGGCAGAGACGATCCAGTGGTATCACGATGATCTGGACGCGGTGGGCCTGCTGCGCCCCACCCATGAACCGCGCGCGACCGATCACATCGCGCAGATGATCGCGATGATCGAAACGCTGATCGACAAGGACCATGCCTATGCCGCCGAAGGGCATGTGCTGTTTGCGGTGGACAGCTACGCTGACTACGGCGCGCTGTCGGGGCGCTCGGTCGATGATATGATTGCTGGCGCACGGGTGGAGGTCGCGCCCTACAAACGCAACCCGATGGATTTTGTGCTTTGGAAGCCGTCCGGAGACGGCGTGCCGGGCTGGGACAGCCCGTGGGGCTATGGCCGCCCCGGCTGGCACATCGAATGCTCTGCCATGTCGCTGGAACTGCTTGGCGAAAGCTTTGACATTCACGGCGGCGGCAACGACCTGCAATTCCCGCACCATGAAAACGAGATCGCGCAATCGGCCTGCGCGCATCCGACAGGTGAATTTGCGCGCTACTGGCTGCATAACGAGATGCTGCAGGTCGAGGGCAAGAAGATGTCCAAGAGCCTTGGCAACTTCTTCACCATCCGCGACCTTCTTGACCAGGGCGTGCCGGGCGAGGTGATCCGCATGGTCATGCTGGGCACCCACTACGGCAAGACAATGGACTGGACAGAGGCCGAAGGCACCCTGCGCAAATGGTATGGCATCCTGCATGGTCACGGCTTTGGCCCCGATCTGATCGCGGCGCTGAAGGCCGATGGCAAGTGGGTCCCGGATGCGGAGTTCATCGGCGTGCTGGCCAATGACCTGAACACATCCGGCGCGCTGTCGCGTTTGCATGTCCTGGCAAAAGGCAAGACACCTGTTGCCTTGGCCGGTTTTGCCCATGGGCTGGACATGCTGGGTCTGGTCAGCGACTGGGCTGCCATCCCGCAATTTGACGGGGGTGAGGCCGGTGCAGACATCGCGCCAGCCATTGCAGAACGAGTGGACGCCCTGCTGGCAGAACGCGCTGCTGCGCGGGCGGCTAAGGATTGGGGCCGTGCTGATCAGGTGCGCGATATCCTGACCGATGCCGGTGTGCAGGTCACAGACGTAGGCGGGCAGGCGACATGGACCGCCGGGCCTGAGTTTGATGCCGCCAAGCTGGAGGGTCTGTGATGGCAGAATTTCCGCGAAATTTTGTGGCGAAAGTCTTGATCAGCTGTTGCAATCCAAAGGCGGCACAATGACCAAAGAGCGCCTCTACCTCTTCGACACGACCCTGCGTGACGGGGCCCAGACCCAGGGTGTGCAATTCTCGGCCAAGGAAAAGCACCAGATCGCCGCCGTGCTCGACAGTCTCGGCATCGACTACATCGAAGGCGGCTGGCCGGGGGCAAACCCCACGGACACCGAATTTTTCGCAAGCCCGCCCCGGACCAAGGCGACCTTCACCGCCTTTGGCATGACCAAACGGGCCGGGCGGTCGGCAGAGAATGACGATGTGCTCGCCGCAGTCATGAACGCGGGCACACAGGCGGTCTGTCTGGTCGGCAAGGCGCATGATTTCCATGTCACCACGGCACTTGGCGTCACGCTGGAGGAAAATACCGACAACATCCGTGCCAGTTTCGCCCATATCAAAGGACAGGGGCGCGAGGGGCTGTTTGACGCC
>JAHDGO010000178.1 GCA_020627605.1 Yoonia sp. | reverse complement strand
CTGCGCTGATTGCCATCACAGTCGCGCTGATCGCCCTGATCCTGACCATCGGCTGTCTGGAGGCTGAATATCGCTATGGCCTCAGCGTCAGCCAGCGCGCGGTCTGGCTGTTGTATCTGCCGTTGCTGATCCCGCAGACGGCGTTTCTGCCAGGGTTGCAAACGCTGATGCTGGGGCTGGGGGCCGACAGTGGGCGCGGCCCGGTGATGCTGGCGCATCTGGTTTTTGTGCTGCCTTATGTCTTTCTGTCGCTGGCTGATCCGTTTCGCGCATGGGACAGCCGCATGGGGACCATCGCTGCGGCCCTGCGCGCCAGCCCCAATGGCGTGCTGTGGCGGGTGCGCCTGCCGATGCTGCTGCGGCCAATCCTGACGGCGCTGGCAGTTGGGCTGGCAGTGTCAGTGGGGCAATATCTGCCGACGCTCTTGATCGGTGGCGGTCGCGTAGCGACCCTGACGACAGAGGCGGTGGCGCTTGCATCCGGTGGCGATAGGCGCGCAATTGGCGTCTACGGGTTGATGCAGACGGGGGCGGCGTTGGTGCCATTTGCGCTCGCATTGCTGATCCCGGCGCTGGTTTGGCGCAACAGAAGAGGATTGCGGCATGGATAAAGGTTTGGTCCTGCAGGACGTGGCCATCAGCAAGGGCGGTGCACCGCTTTTGTCGGTTGATCACACGATCAATCCCGGTCAGGTGCTGACGGTCATGGGGCCATCGGGCGTGGGCAAATCAACCCTGCTGGCCTTTATCACCGGCACGCTGGCGGCTGATTTCACCGCCACAGGTGCCGTGATGCTGGATGGGCAGGACATCACCCATGCCGCCCCGCATCAGCGCCGGGTGGGCATTCTGTTTCAGGATGACCTGCTGTTCCCGCATCTGTCGGTGGGGGCCAATCTGGCATTTGGTCTGCAACCCGGGGGCGCTGCTGCTGACCGGCGCGCCAAGATCGACGAGGCACTGGAAGAGGTCGGATTAGCCGGTTTCGCAAGCCGCGACCCCGCAACCCTGTCTGGTGGCCAGAAGGCCCGCGTCGCCCTGATGCGGATGCTGCTGTCAGAGCCTTGCGCGCTGTTGCTGGATGAACCGTTTTCGCGGCTGGATGCCGCCTTGCGGGCGCAGGTGCGCGACATGGTCTTTGACCGCGCCCGCGCGCGGCAACTGCCGGTGCTGATGGTCACACATGACGCCGATGATGCTGCCGCTGCCGGTGGCGCGTTGATCACGCTTGGGGCGCAAACGCGCTAGTGATCACCGCTACCAGCCCAGCCCTTGCGCCGGGGGACACGCACCGCCAGCATCGGCTTGAGCAAAGGTGAGCGATAGCGGTTCAGGTCCAGCGCCTCATGCACGCCGGTCACTTTCTCGCCGTTCAATTGCGTCTGCACCGCAGACCGCGCATAGAATGGCGCATCCAGCATGGGCAACACCTGCTGCGGCGTCACGCCGGGGTCGGCGCGTGTCTCGCGCTTGACCTGCCAGAGCGAGCGTTTGAACTTCGTGCGCGGTGGGGCGTCAACGATCCGCGCGGTCCCCTGCCGATCAAAGGCGATGGCTGTATCCAGTGTTGTGCCGTCCCGTCTGACCGCATCATAGATGCAGGTCGCGCCGGCCTTGGTTGGATAGCGCCCCCATGTCCAGAAGCTGAAATCCTGTTCCAGCGCGCGGGTGCCGAAATTGGCGTCAAAATAGCCATGGCCTGACCATTGCCAGCCGTCCGACTGCAGATCGACGGTGATGTCGGCGGAAGGCGCGAAGGGCCGCCAGACATGCGCCCCGTCGGGTGTCAGCGGAAGCTCGACTTGCGTTAGCGCATGTGGCGTCACGATGATCTGCCCGCGCACCCGGCTGATCAGCGGGGGGCTGCTGATTTCGTTGATATTGATCACCAGGGCAGTGCCGTTCCAGTGCATCTGCGAGGGGCCCACTTGCAATGTGTCTGGCGTGGTTGTCAGCGCGTCCCGCCCCCGGTATGGTGAACCGCCCGCCCGGGCCATAGGTGGCCACGTTGATGCAGCAATGGTTGGCCGGGTCGCGCCGCCCTGACCACGCATACCATGGCGAAAAGACAGAACCGATAAACCCTATGACAGAGACCGCTTTGGTCCCGCAGTCGCTGATCCCGTCGACATACCACCAGGCATAGCCGTTTGGGGGGACGTCGAGGTTGAAGAAAGGTCTGTCATGATCGCCGCGGCCGCGTGCCGGGCGGAGAGTGTCGCCATCGGCACGCCCGCCCCGGGATGTGCCCCGCCCCCGCACAGGTATAGCCCCGGCAGGCGCGTCCGCGCCGTCGGGCGTTTGAAGGCTGCCATCAGCCCATGCGGGCTCCGCCCGTAAAGGGAACCGCTGCTCGCCGGGAAAAGCTGATCGAAGCCTTGCGGCGTGGTCAGCGCGTCCGGCCCCGGTGTCGGGCTGAAGGTCAGACCGAAACCCTTCAGTCGCGTGAAAATCTGCGTCTGACATATTGGTTTCTCCTTCTTGGGGTCGCGGGGGATGGGTGGGCCGTTCATGATGATCTCAAACCGCTGCAAGGCATCAGCAGCGACTGCGCCGTGGTCCTGCGCGCAAAGATAAAGCGTGGCGTCGCCGGGCATCTGCCCTTTGGCAAGACTGCCAAATTCCGCCTTCGGGGTGTGCCCGAAAAAGACCGTGTGATGGGCCAGCGGCACCCCTGCTGGCACTGCGGCAAAGGCATGCACATAGGCCGACAGGCTGCGCGGCGTGACGGCGGCATGATCCACCGCTGCCTTTGGTGCATCGCCCAAAAGCCCGACAAAGAGTGCGCGGGGGTCACCGTTAAACAGCACCTTGTCTGCGGGGATGTGCCCATTGGCGGTTTCCACGCCGCTGACCTGTCCGCCTTGCTGCGTGATCCGCAGGGCGGGCGTGTCGTAGTGAAATTGCGCGCCGCGCGCACCGGCCAGTTGCGCGATGGTCTGGGCAAGGCGGTGCATCCCGCCTTTCACGGTCCAGACGCCTTGCGCCTCGGCCTGCCAGATCAGCGACAGAATCGCTGGCGCGGCATAGGGCGATCCGCCGACGTAAGTGGCATATCGCCCAAAAAGCTGCGCCAGATGCGGTTGGCTGAAGCTGGATTTCAGCAACCCGGCAAGACTGCGCCATGGCGCCATGTCGCCGATCAGCCCCGGTTGCTGCAGGACCGTTCTGGTCAGCCCCCATTGCGTGGGGGCCTCACTTTGCATCATGGGTCCGTCGAAGGCGGCAAACAGGCGCTGGGCACGGGCTGAAAAGGCTGCGAACTCTGCCCCGGCCTTGCTGCCGAAACTGGCGGTGACATTGGCTTCGCTGGCGGCGGGATCGGCCATGAGGTCAAGCATCACACCGTCGTCCCAGTAGTGTCTGGCCAGTGTTTGCAGGGGTGTCACGGTCAGATGGTCGTCCAGTGCCTCGCCCGCGTCGCGGAACAGGTCGTCAAAGACATGGCGCATGGTCAGCACGGTCGGCCCGGCGTCGACAGGCCCCGCAGCCGACGGCAGGACGCGCATCTTGCCGCCTGGGGCGCCCTGCGCCTCCAGCACGGTGACGTCGCAGCCTTGATGGGCAAGGCGCAATGCGGCTGCCAATCCGCCGATCCCGGCGCCGATAACAATGACTTTGGCCCGGCCGCGCATCATGCCGTTTACGAATCCAGTGTTAGTTTCAATTTACATTGACATATGTAAATCAAAATAGACACTATGGAAACCAAAGGGAGACACGCATGAGAGTGGCAGAGCGGATCGATGCGGCAGTGACCCGTGCCATTACGGCCGGGCAAGGGGGCAAGGCCCCCGGCAAACTGGCTGCAGCGCTGGAATATGCCGTCACCCCCGGCGGCGCGCGCATCAGGCCGACCATCCTGACATCCGTGGCGATGGCCTGCGGTGACGATTGTCCTGCGCTGACCGATGCCGCCGGTGCAGCGCTTGAGGTGATCCATTGCGCCAGCCTTGTGCATGATGATCTGCCCTGTTTTGACGATGCCGACATGCGCCGGGGCAAACCTGCCCTGCATGTCGCCTATTCAGAGCCGTTGGCGGTGCTGGCCGGTGACAGCCTGATCATCATGGGTTTTCAGATTTTGGCCCGCGCGGCGGCTGAACAGCCGTCCCGCGCCGTGCAGTTGATCGACATCCTTGCCACCCGCACCGGCATGCCCTTTGGCATCTGCGCCGGTCAGGGCTGGGAAAGCGAGGCACAGATTGATCTGTCGGCCTATCATCAGGCCAAGACCGGCGCCTTGTTCATCGCTGCCACCCAGATGGGGGCCGTCGCCGCCGGCCAGGACCCGGAGCCGTGGGGCGAGCTTGGTGCCCGCATCGGCGAGGCGTTTCAGGTCGCCGACGATCTGCGCGACGCGCTGTGTGACGAGGCGACGTTGGGCAAGCCTGCCGGTCAGGACGATCTGCACGGGCGACCCAACGCCGTGGCCGTGCTTGGCGTGGCCGGTGCGATTCAGCGTTTTGACGATATTCTGGCGGGTGCGATCTCCTCTATCCCGGCCTGTCCGGGAGAGGCGGCACTGGCACAGATGGTGCGCGCCTATGCTGACAAACTGGTGCCTGCGGGCGCACGCGGCAGGCCCACCGTCCCCGGCGAATGATGGCTGGCGCCGATCTGTCTGGCGCTGGTCCCGCGCAGCCGCGCAAGGCCACGCGCCGCGCTGGATGGTGGACGCGGCTTGTTGCCAATCATGACTTTCAGGCACGCATGGCCCGCAACCCGCTGACCCGCCGTTTCGTCAGGCAGGAAGGCGAGGCGATGTTCGATCTGGTTGCAGGCTTTTGCCACAGCCAGATTTTGCAGGCCTTTGTCAGGTTGGATTTCCACAAGATGCTGCTGGACGCCGAGATGACGGCAGAGGCGCTGGGCGCGGCGGGGCGTGTCCCACGGGACCGCCTGCAGGTGCTGTTGTCAGGGGCCGTCGCCGTTGGGCTGATCAAGCGCCGCAGGTCCGGTCATTACGCGCTGACCACGCGGGGTGCTGCCCTTGCAGGTGTGCCGGGTCTTGCTGGCATGATTGACCATCATGATGTGCTCTACCGCGATCTGGCCGACCCTGTGGCGTTCTTCCGGGGTGAGGTGGAGACCGAACTGGCGGATTTCTGGCCTTATGTCTTTGGCG
>JAHDGO010000177.1 GCA_020627605.1 Yoonia sp. | reverse complement strand
AGGCCTGTGCGTGTCAGCCGCGCGTTGTCGCGTGCTGATTTGATGACAGACAGAACAGAGCTGGGGTTTTCTGTATCGCGCAATAGGAAATCGACTACATTTTCATCGGTATAGGCGTCGTACTTCGCCTCAAAAGCCGCCTGTCCGGCGGAGGTGATGATGACCGATCTCCATTCAGCCTCTGTCCCGGATGACCGGGTCAGCGCAATTCGAAACCCGGCCTCTACCAGACGCGCGGTATTCTCCGCGCGCTCCAGCGACCGGAACATCCAATAAAGACCACCAGCGGTTTTTCCCAGCATCCTAGTCTTCCAATATCCAAGTGTCTTTTGTGCCGCCACCCTGGCTGGAGTTCACCACCAGGCTGCCCTCTGTCAGGGCCACACGGGTCAATCCGCCGGGGGTGATGTTCACGCCATCAGGCGACATCAGTGCAAAGGGGCGCAGGTCCACATGCCGTGGTGCAAGACCGCTGTCGGTAAAGATCGGCACAGTGGACAGCGACAGGGTTGGCTGGGCGATATAGTTGGCAGGGCGCGCCTTCAGCTTGTCGCGAAACGCCTCGATCTCTTTCTTGCTGGCGGCGGGGCCGACCAGCATCCCGTATCCGCCAGAGCCATGCACCTCTTTCACAACCAGATCGCCGAGGTTGTCGAGCACATAGGCCAGCATATCCGGTTCGGAACAACGGAAGGTCTCGACGTTCTTCAGGATGGCCCGTTCACCGGTGTAAAATTCCACAATGTCAGGGACATAGCTATAGATCGCCTTGTCATCGGCAATGCCGGTGCCCGGTGCGTTGGCGATGGTAATGTTTCCGGCACGGTAAACATCCATGATCCCCGGCACACCCAGCATCGAGTCCGGGTTGAAGGTCAGCGGGTCCAGAAACTCATCATCGACACGGCGATAGAGCACATCAATCTGCTTGTAGCCCTTGGTCGTGCGCATCGCGATATGGCCATCCACGACCCGCAGGTCATGGCCCTCGACGAGTTCAACGCCCATCTGGTCGGCCAGAAAGCTATGCTCAAAATAGGCGGAATTGAATATCCCCGGCGTCAGCACAGCAACGCAGGGTCGCCCGGTCACTGACTTGGGCGCGCAGGCGGCAAGTGATTGGCGCAGGCTTTTGGGGTAGTCGCTGACGGGCTGAACCTTGATCTTGCTGAACAGCTCTGGAAACATTTGCAGCATCGTTTCGCGGTTTTCCAGCATATAGCTGACACCGGATGGCGTGCGCGCATTGTCTTCCAGTACATAGAATTCTTCCGGCCCGGTGCGCACGATGTCGGTGCCGACGATATGGGTATAAACGTCGCCCGGCGGGCTGAAACCGATCATCTGCGGCAGGAACGCCTCGTTCTGGGCAATCAGATCAACCGGCACGACACCCGCACGAAGAATTTCCTGCCGGTTGTAGATATCATGCAGAAAGGCGTTGATGGCGCGCACCCGCTGATCAATGCCTTTGGCCAGCTTCGTCCACTCACGCCCAGACAGGATACGCGGGACCAGATCAAACGGGATCAACCGTTCTTCTGCATCAGCCTGCCCATAGACGTTGAAGGTGATGCCAGTGCGCCTGAAAAACGCCTCTGCTTCCTTTGATTTTGTGGCAAGGCGGGCGTTGTCTTGCCCCGAAAACCAGCTTTGATAATCGTGATATGGTCCGCGTGGGCTGTCGCCGTCGCCCATCTCATTGAAAAAATTCATCTCTTTGCTCATGGCGCTGACTCTACAGGAACGCGACCTGACTGCAACGCGATGACAGTCGAGTTGGTAAAATATTGAAATAAAATGACTTTACCGCGCCAGGACCAATTCGGCCTTCAATCCACCCAACCGGTCACTTCTGCCCAAACGCAGGACACCACCATGGGTGCGCGCAATGTCAGACACAATTGACAGACCAAGGCCCACGCCGCTGCCCTTGTCCTGATTACGCGCCGGATCAAGACGCACAAAAGGGCTGAGCGCCTCGTCATATTTCTCGGCCGGAATACCGGGGCCATCATCCTCGACCCAGAACCGCACCGCGCGATCTGTCACGCTGACACCGATCTCGGCATTCGTGCCGTAACGCAGGGCATTCCCGACCAGATTGTCAAGCGCACGGCGAATGGCGAGGGGGCGCAGGCTGATCGGCTCTTCGGGTCCTTCGATGGCCCCCATGACGACGTTTTGATCCATCCGTTCCGCGTCCGCGACAACTTCTGCGACGATCTGCGCGGGGATGGTCGGCTCCAGACTGTCGGCGGCGTCACTGCGGGCAAAGTCCAGAAAGGCGTTCAGCAGGCGTTCCATGTCATCAACGTCGCGTTCCAGCGGGGCCGCATCCTTGGGGTCCAGCAAGGACAGACCCAGCCGCATCCGCGTCAGCGGTGTGCGCAAATCGTGGCTGACACCGGACAGCATCAGGGTGCGGCTTTGCGACTGCCGCTCTATCCGGTTGCGCATGTCAAGGAAGGCCATGCCGGCGGCCCTGACCTCTACCGCGCCGGTCGGATTGAACGGCGTGATCCGGCCTTTTCCGTAATCCGCCGCCGCGCGCGCCATCCTCTTGATCGGGCGTAGCTGATTACGCAGAAACACATAGGCAATGGCTGTCATGACGCCGCCCAGCACCACCATGATTACCAACAACTGATGCGGGTTCGACGCAGACATGCGCCTGCGGCTCAGATCCATTTTCAGCGGCCCATGCCGCGTCTCGACCCAGACCAGAACGCGGCGTCTGTCCTCCAATGACACAGCGATGATATCGTCGATCCCGTCGCGCAAGATCTCGATCACGGTCGCACCGGTGAGGTCCTGAACCGGCTTGTTATCCATCGCAGCCACATCATCGGCAGGCAGCGCCGTGCGAATTTCCAGCGGCCCGCCAAGGCGCGCAATCGCACGACGTGCTTCATCAACACTCTCAGCCGCATTTGCGGTGGCGATGATAAAGCGCAGTTCGATATTCACCGCACTTGTCATCAGCCGTGTCACCCCGTCAAAGTGGCGCTGGATAAAGACGACAGAGACAAGCAGTTGCAACAGCAGAACCGGCAAGATCAGGATCAGCGCGGCACGGGCGTAGATGCCCCGTGGCATAAAGTTTTTGAGCCATCCAAACGACATGACCGCACGCTAGCCGGGTGCAGCGCAAACGGAAAGCAAAAGCCATGATTGACGATGATATTGCCCCACCCGCCGGGCAAGCCGTCACGCTGGCGGACAATCTGCAAATGGTGCTGGCCCCCAATCCGTCGCCCATGACCCATTGGGGCACAAACACCTATGTGCTGGGCGACAGACGCGTCGCCGTCATTGACCCCGGCCCTGACGATGCGACGCATCTGGATGCATTGTTGCGTGTGCTTGGCGGCAGAACCGTCACACATATTCTGCTGACACACAGCCACATCGACCATTCACCGCTCGCGCCGAAACTGGCCATGGCAACGGGCGCAGCGGTGCTGGCTTTCGGCGATCATCACGCCGGGCGCAGCACCATCATGGAACAACTGGCGCAGGATGGTCTTGTGGGGGGCGGCGAAGGGATTGACCATGACTTTCAGCCAGATGCGACCCTGCAAGATGGCCAAGAGATGACAGATGACTGGGGGACGCTGACCGCGCTGCATACACCGGGCCACATCGGCAACCACCTGTGTTTTCGCTGGCGCGATGCGATTTTCACAGGTGACCACGTCATGGGATGGGCCAGTTCACTCGTCTCACCCCCTGACGGCGATCTGACGGATTTCATGGCCTCTTGCACAAGGTTACAGCGTGAGGCGGCAAAGGTGTTCTACCCCGGTCATGGCGCGCCGATCACCCGGCCGGATGCGCGCCTTGAATGGTTGATCACACACCGCAAATCGCGTGAGGCGCAAATCGTCGCGGCGTTAGCCAAAGGGCCAGCAACAGCACCTGCGGTGACGGCGCTGATCTATACCGACGTGAATCCGGCCCTGTTGCCTGCCGCAGAACGCAACGTGTTGGCGCATCTGATCGACCTTTACGGGAAGGGAAAAGTCACCGCCGCACCGCAACTGTCACATGCCGCAACATTCGCCCTTTCCGACACCGCGCAGGGCTGACAGAACTTTCTCAGAAACTGCACAAAACCCACTGGACGCGCTGGAATCGCATTGCTATATGGGCGCGAGTGTTCCGACGTAGCTCAGCGGTAGAGCAGTTGACTGTTAATCAATTGGTCGTAGGTTCGATCCCTACCGTCGGAGCCAATCCTTCCCTTTCTTCGCCAGAAACGATGAATTGCCGCGCCCTGTGACGTGTACCAGGCAATAAGTTTGGTGCGGCGCCTAGCCCGCCGGAGCTGGCGGGCAACCGAAAACCTTTTCCAGATGTCCCAGCAACGCATCCCGAAACGCGCGGGCGTCGACAACAGGTGCGGCTTTCGCCGATTTACCGGGTCGTCGCGGCACAATGAGAAAACGTTGTGCCTGAATGTCGAAAGGTGGATCGCATGACAAAGGCGCATTTGCCTCGTGACTTTCGCGGACCAAAAGCCACCGTGACGTCCCTTCCGATGCACTATGGAATGCACTGTTCATCATGCCGGCCTCGATCAGGACATTGGGATTGTCGCGGTAAGGATATTTGGAGCCGTCCGGGCACGGTTCGGAGAAATAGCAAATGCCAAAGCTGGCACTTGCGATCCCCTTTGTGATTTCCGTACTGATCGGACCCGGTTCGTTCATCTCGCTCCAGTCCTGCAAGTGAACAGTGTCTGGCCATCGGCCGACTGCCTCTAGGATCATTTCACGCACCGCCGGATCACCTTTTGAAGGGAACGCAAAAAAGGCCGTTGGCTTGGACAGGCCCGGGCCGCGCGGCTGTTCATTGACCCGCCGCTCCAACGCGTTCAGGGCGTTGATAGTCCCCTGTCGTTGTTCGCGCGTTGTCTCGAATATCCAGATCGCCTTGGCAATCGCGCGGGCGATTGTGGATATCCGGCTGACGGTGTGCGGCACGCGCTCTACGCTTTGCTTGAACTCCAGACACAGGACACCAAAGACGCGCGGGCGGTTGGCACCATAGCGCAGCGGCATGATAACGGACGTTTTCGCGCCGCCTTCCTGCTCTTTGTCAAAGTCTTCGTATTTTGGCAGCCGCTTG